>CAZTFX010000004.1:0-76004 GCA_964613095.1 uncultured Muribaculaceae bacterium
CTTGAATTTAACTTCAATTCTGATTAACATATATTAGTAGACACTAGTGTTATTTAATAATTAATTACCAAATAATTAAACGCTTATGAAAAAACAATGTGCATTGTTTGTAGCGCTTTTCCTAGCGTTTGGTAATCCGTTATGGAGTGGTAGTGAATCCATGGGATTCAGTGCCGTAGCCCAAACAGGAAAAGTGAGTGGTGTCGTTAAAGACACAAGTGGTGAGCCGTTAATTGGTGCCTCTGTATTGGTAAAAGGTACATCCAATGGTGTATCGACCGATATCGACGGTAAGTTTACACTTAACTGTGCTCCGAATGCTACTCTTGTAATTTCTTACGTAGGTTACAAGACAAAAGAAGTGAAAGCGTCAAATGCGAATGCAGTTACTTTGGAAAGTTCAGCTGCGGCACTTGACGAGGTGGTTGTAACAGCCGAATTCGGTTTGAAGCGTGTGGCTCGTTCAATGGGTTCATCGGCTCAAAACGTAAAAGCTAGTGACGTTATTGAATCAGGTCGTACCGACTTCTTAAGTGCCCTTCAAGGTAAGGTATCAGGTATGCAGGTAACTACTACCAGTGGTGCTCCGGGTGCTTCTAATAATGTAGTCTTGCGTTCAATTACATCAATGACAGGTTCCAACCAACCGTTATATGTAATCGACGGTATCCCGATGGATAACTCAACATTTAATCCGACAGGAGGTTTTTCTGATCCAAGATCATCGGGAGCCCCATCTGTATCAACAATGGACTTCTCATCTCGTGGTAATGACTTCAACCCTGAAGATATCGAAAGCATGACAGTGTTGAAGGGTGCGGCAGCAGCAGCTCTTTATGGTTCCGATGCATCTAACGGTGCTATTGTCATCACCACAAAGAAAGGTTCAAAAGGAAGAGGTCGTGTTACCTACAGTAACCAATTCACTTGGTCAAAGGCATACGGATGGCCCGAAATCCAAGATAAATACATGAATGGTGGCTATGGTGCAACTTCTTGGTACTATTCTTCACACTACGGTGCTCTTAATAATGGTCAATTCAAGATTTATGACAACGTTAAGGCTGTTCTTCAAACCGGTTTCTTACAAAAGCATAATATCTCTCTGGAAGCGGGTGACGATAAGAAATCTTTCCGTGTTTCCTATGGTTATACAGACCAAACCGGTGTAATTAAGACAACTGATTATAAGCGTAATAATATTTCTATTTCCGGTCGTGCCGATATAAATAAATATGTATCGGTGGATGGAAGTATGCAATATGCACGAGCAACAAACCATAAAGTTGGATTAGGAGCCTCAGGTCCTGTTTATCGCACTTATTTTTGGCCAACAGTAGACGATATGTCAAACTATATGGCAGCCGATGGTGTACACATGCGCTATCCTGACTATTATACAGATACCGACTTACTAAATCCATTGTTTGCACTTTATAAAAATCTTAATTACGATGAAACTGATCGTTTCATTTCATCTCTTGGTGCAAAAATTACTCCGTTTGAAGGAGCAATGCTTAATGCTCGTTTCGGATGGGACGTAAGTGCTTCTACTTATGAAAGTGGGGAACATCCATACTATCGTGGTACTAATCAAAACTATCCTACAGTAGCAGACAGAGGTGGTCACTATAATATTGCTAAAAATAACCTCAAAAATATGTCTATTGATATTATTGCTCGTTGGGATAAATCATTTGCAGGCAAATATACAGTTGGCATACAAGCAGGTTATCACCAAATTGAACGTGCTACAACTCGTTTATCTTCTTATGGTAGCGATTTCTTGATGGCAGATTTTATGTCAATCAATAACTGTACATCAACTACAATAGTTTCAAAAAAGAATGATACCAAGCGTCGCTTGCAAGCTATCTCAGGTCGTGTAGAATTCGGTTATAACAATATGGCGTTCTTGACAGCTTCTATGCGTAACGACTGGTCTTCAACTCTACCAAAAAATAATAACAGCTATTTCTACCCTGCAGTAGAACTTTCATTCGTAGCAAGCGAACTTGCTCCGCTACGCGATAATCTTCCTTGGTTGAACTATTTGAAGCTACGTGGTTCTTGGGCACAAGTAGGTAAGGACGCACAACCTCTTGCCATCGACCCTGAGCTTGAACCAACAGGTCTTACAGGTGGTGGTTACCAGTACGGTTATACAGGTCCTAACCGTAACTTGAAACCTGAAATGACAACATCAACTGAAATAGGTTTCGAATTCCGTGCAATCAACCAACGTCTTGATGGTGATTTCACTTACTATTGGACAACTTGTGATGACCAAATTGTAACAGGTATGCGTCTATCTTATGCAACCGGTTTCGTATTGAACAACATGAACGTAGGTTCATTCGACACTTGGGGATGGGAAGGTCGTATAGGTTTTGATGTTATCAAGACTCGTGATTGGACTTGGAATTTGGGAGTAACAGCTTCTCATGCAGAATCAAAGATTACTAAACTTCCGGATAATGTAAGTGAATACTATGATGCATACTCATGGATTCTTGACGGTCTTCGTGCAGGAACAAAGATAGGACAACCTCTTACAGCTCTTACCGGTTATGATTTTGAACGTAATAATGCAGGAGATATCTTGATTCACCCATTAAAAGGTCTTCCTATTGCAGATGTGTCAGAATGGCGTGTTATCGGAGATCGTGAACCTGAAATTCGTTATGGTATCACAACAGCAGTTCAATATAAGGACTTCCGTCTAAGTGCGGCATTCTCCGGTATGATAGATGCAACTATTCTGAATAGAACTCAACGTGACTTATTGAACAAGGGTCTAAGTTGGGAATCTGTTGAACAACGTGAATCAGGACAAATGCTATTCCATGGAGTATTAAAAGACGGTAAAGAAAATACAGCTAATCCAACTTATACAACAATCGTTTATAACCCAGCTATGACAAGTGCCACTTATATTGGTTCAGATGGTAGCTATTCATCATATAAGCCATGGGTGGATGAAGGAGTTGATTATCTACGTCTTCAAGAAGTCCGTTTGAACTATAATATTCCTAGCTCTTTCCTTGAAAAAGTAACTAAAGGTCTTATCTCAAGAGCTAATGTATATGTATCAGCAAACGACTTGTTCTATATCAGTAACTATGCAGGTATCAACCCTGTAGGTAACTCATCTTCTGCTGCAGCCGGAGGTTCTGGTGGTACAGGTATTGACAGTTGGGGTCTTCCTAACCCACGCACTTACAACTGCGGTTTGAGTGTAACATTCTAATGTGTTTAACTTAAAATGAAGAAAACAATGAAAAAACATTCAATATTGACATTAATCTCAGCAGCATTGTTAGGCTTCGGAGCTACAAGTTGTGATGATTATCTAGACGTTAATAAAAACGTTGACGCGCCTGACTATGTTGATGCTTATTTGTATCTAGCAGGTATTCAGCAATCTTTCTATAATGTATATGGAGATGCAGTCCATGTGGGTTCACTTGCTCAAATGTTAGGAACAGGCTCATCATATTATGGACATTACTATCCACTAAACAGTGATACCGGTGGTAGTATGTGGAGAATGACATATTGGGAACATGGTATGAACCTGGAAAATATGATTAATCAAGCTATTTCTGATGAGGATTGGCATCTTGCCGGTATGGGACTTATCATGAAAGCGCTTTCTTGGGATTATTCAACCAAGTATAATGGAGAAATGCCTCTTGATGACGCTTATGTTACAGGACTTTTGGCTCACGACTACGATTATCAAGAATATATCTACATGAAGATACGTGAATGGGCAAAACAAGGTATTGCATATTTGGAAATGGAGGATAACGCTCCTCTTGCCGGTCAAATACCAGGTAGTGATTATATCTATGGAGGTGATATTGAAAAATGGAAAAAATTCGGATACGCTGTAATCGTGCGCAATCTTGCTTCCCTAACTCAGAAGAATGACTTTGCGACCAAATATTACCCGGAACTTATTGAAACTGCAAGCAAGGCATTTACTTCAGTAGATGATGATGCTACTGTAACTGTTGCCGGTGGTGGTGCTGAAGCTGCATCAAGTTCTTATAATAACTATTGGGGTGTATATCGTGGTAACTTGACTTCTTCTTATCACCAATATCAATACGCAGTTGATGTAATGCAAGGTATGGTTAGAAAAGTAGATGAAGAAGCAAATGAATACATAAAAATTGATAGTGTGTCACACATGGATACCTTACATTTGTTTAGAAAAGATAAATTTAATTATGAATTAGAATCAAAGCAAATCATTTGTGATACAGCGGTATTTACACCGGGTCACTGGGATCCACGTCGTGTTGCTAAACTTGAAACTGTTGATGGTAATCATGTAGGAAACTTTACAGAACTAGATTCCATAAAGTCATTTATTTATCATGGCGGGACTTATGGAGAAGTTGCATATTTCATGAGTTCTAGTAGCTATTATGGAGCAACTACAGCTCGTAACGGTCAAGGGCGTTGGTTATATCGTAATGATGCACCTTATATCCTGACAACATACGCAGAAATGATGTTTAATGTTGCAGAAGCTCACTTTGTTGTAGGAAAGAAAGCAGATGCATTTGAAGCATGGAAGAAAGCGGTTGCTGCCGATATGGAATTTACAGCGAAATACCTGGTTGCAGGTAGTGTAAATATTCAAAATGAAAAATTGAAATCGGGTAAATATGGTGATGTAACTTTCCATATTGGTGATAAGATTACAGCTGCTCAATTTAATACTGCAGCAGCCGAGTATCTTGCAGGTCCATTCGTAGGAGGTCTTTCAATGGATGAATTCTCATTGTCACACATCATGATGCAAAAATTTGTTGCCCTTTACCCATGGGGAGCTCACGAAGCTTGGGTTGACCAACGTAAATATCATTATGATATTGATTTTGATCCGGCAATTAACGAAGGAGTTCCTTCATTTGGTAATGGTTGGGATAAGAATTATGTAAATCAAAAATTCGAATCAGATCCTACTAAAGTATACAAAGGATACTATATCTATGCAGCTAAATTAAGAGGCAATAAATTCAATGAAAAGAACAATGGTTCTCCTTGTTATCGTATTCGCCCTCGTTTCAATTCAGAATATATGTGGAACGTTCCTTCATTGGAAGTATTAAAGCCTATTTCTGGAACAGCAGATGATTATCAATGTTCAATTCCTTGGTTTGCTTATCCAGGCGATCAGCCAGGTGCTCCAACTTATGATGAAGTAACCGAATAAGATTAAGTTTTACTAATTAAACAATTAAGAAAATATGAAATCTATTAAATATTTATTGCTTGCTTTGACAATTGGCTTGATTTCTACTTCTTGTGAGAAGGAAAAGGTTGATTTCAATTGGGAGCATGCTGATATGAGCAAAGCATTCGTACAAATATATGATATGCGTTTGGTTGCTTCAGGTACAACAACAGAGTACCTAACAATCAACGGTACAGAATATCAATATGACCATAGCTCAATTCTTGATGCATATAACTTTGTTCCTGCTTATACTGTCGGTTCATCCTATATTGTCGAACCGGGTGTATGTACCGTAAAGATGGAATGTGAGGATGATTCGGTCGTTTTGGATCCTGTAACAAGAAAAGCAATGCGTACTTGGGATGACTCTGCAGACTCTGTTGAGTATTATAATCGTCGTACAGTCTATGAAGGAACAACTGAAGTTGCTCTTGAGGCTGGTAAATTATATCAAATAATTGTATGGGATGCCGATAATAACGGAGCACCGAAAGTACATGAATTTGGTACACCTCCTACTTATAATGAGGTAGATTCAACCAATAATACACGTTGGGCCTCAGCTCGTTTCTATAATTATATGTTTGACGCACCGGGAGAACCAACAAAAGCACGTTTATACTTTGACTTGAGAAATAAAAGTAACGGTGATATTATTGCCAATATTCCGGAGAATGGTCTTGCTTTTGGAGAAGCAACCGATTATTTCGACACATATTGTTATCCTGATCAAGTTTTAAATTTGTATAATGACATTTATGTTCGTCATGATATTCGTGCGGTATGGCCTGACGGAACTGAAGAAGTTTTGTTAAAGAATGACTATTGGACTACTCGTCCGGGTCGTAGCTACCACTACTTCTATAGAGGTTCTTATAACGGCAAAGTACGTGCAAAAGGTTTAACTCGTTTCAGTGCGAAGTAAAAGCAAGCAAAAATCCTAAAAGGATCATTTTTAATAATAAATCATCTCACAGTTATTGCAGTGAGATGATTTATTATTTGAACATATTAGTATAAACTAGCTAATATATGATGTTTCTTGCTGTGGATTGAATAAAATAAATGACAGAAAAGAATTCTGCCATTTACTTTTATTTTGTTTATTTTTCTGTTTCTTCGTTGTCGGGATCTACATATTGGCTTTCCGGTACAAATTCAAAGATGTAGCCGGCACCGGGATTCAAGCGAAGTTTGTTGTCTGCTACAGTGTAGTATGTTATAGCATTTTCATTTAAAACCAGCATGTGAAGTGTTTGACCGGTGTTATAGGACTTCCAAGAGAATTTGGTTGTTTTTATTTGTCCGTTTTGTTCTTCTTCACATATGCCTCTTCCTTGTATATCAAATACGTATGTTAAATGGTAAAGTTTTTCGGATGAACCGATAATGTTCTGCAAAACCCATTTTTCACCACAAAGACCTGTTGCAGCCGGTTCATCTTCAGGATAATCAATAGTAGTATCGCCACCTGAATCGCATGCGGTAAAAGATATCGCCGCAAATAATAATGAAATTGCCATTAGCAAATTTCTCAAGTTAAGTTTCTTGTTCATAATTTATTAGAATAATTAGTTTTTTTACGGAATAAAATAAGGTGATTGCTCACGGCGCAAAGATAGATAAATTTTACACTCTATGAGTGAAATACAAAATATATTTGAAATATTTATGTTTTTTATACTATTATCTTTTTGTTATTTTAGCATTACGTAGTAAACCTTCTAATTTAACTCTGCGCACTGCACTTTTACCGAAAATTCTCTTGAATTTGGAATTGCCCATTGTGGAAATTCTTTCAAATGTGAGTTCAAGAAATTCTTCTTTAGGCTTGAAATCTTCAATGATTGTGGCGCATGCATTCTTGTTGTGAGGGCATGATAATTGGCATTCGTCACAGCCATAAACGTGATTTTGAGTGGTTTCAGCTATCCATGAGGGTAATTCGCCACGTCTCTCGATAAGTTGGCATGACAGGCAGCGACGTGCATCAAGAGAACTGTTGTCTGTTAATGCACCACCGGGACAAGACTTGACACATAGCATACAATTCCCGCATGAATCGGTACAAGGCACATCAGGCTCAATATCAAGTGTGGTTATAAGTTCTCCGAGAAAGAAAAACGAACCTTTCCCGGGAATAATAAGCAGATTGTTGCGTCCTATCATTCCTAGACCTGCCATTCTCGCCCAATATTTCTCCATGATAGGTGCTGTATCAACGCAGACACGTGACTTTTCGTCCCATTTTTCAAGAATATATTCAGCCAAAGCGTTCAATCGTTCTCGAATTACATCGTGGTAGTCTCGTCCATAGGCATAATAGGAAAATTTAGGAGCATCTTTGTGTTGAAAATGCTCCGGATAGTAATTAAGAGCTACGGAAATGACTGTTTTTGCGCCCGGAAACAATTCTCGTGGGTCGTTTCTTAGTTCCCTATATTTTCCGGCATAATCCATACAGTCGTTTTTGCCGTCCTTAAGCCAACGTTCATATTGTGCGATAGCTTCATCACAAACTCTATCTGCTTGGGCAAAACCACATTCTTCAAAACCCAGTTCAAGGACTTTTGCTCTAATAAGCTCTTTTTTTTCATCAGAAGACACCATAAGTGAGATTACTCTTCAAGTGGTTTTATACGTTCAAAAGTGTATCCTTTGCTTTTTAACCATTCTATAGCACGAGGAAGTGCATATTTCATGTTTTTTTCGGCTTTCAACGAGTCGTGAAAAACGATAATTGAGCCTTTGCGTGCATATCGTTTTATGTTGTTTAAAACCTGTTCTCCTGTGAGTTTACTGCTGTAATCTCGTGACACAAGATCGTACATCACAATGGTAAATTGTTCGCGTAATACGCTTGCCTGTGTCCATCGCAAAAGTCCGTGTGGCGGACGAAAAAGCGGAGATTTTATGTATTTGTGTGCTTCCAACACATTTCTCAAGTATCGGCGTGATGTGACTTTGATTCCTTGTAAGTGATTCATGGTGTGATTACCCACACTATGACCTCTGCGCTTAATTTCCTCAAATAACTCCGGATTACGTTTAACATTGTCGCCCACGCAGAAAAAAGTGGCTTTGACATCGTATTTATCAAGCGTATCAAGAACCCAAGTAGTAACCTCGGGTATCGGTCCGTCATCAAAAGTGAGATATACACTCTTGTGTTTCTTGTGCAATCTCCACACGCATTCCGGAAATAGAATGCGGTAGAATAAAGGAGGTTGTTCTATAAACATATATTGAGGAGATATTATTAACCCCTCAGACGCTAAAAACGCAACTGAGGGGTATAAATTATGCTTTTTTCTTGCTTTCAGCCATTTGGGTGAGTCGATCAATGTTCACTCCTAAAGCACCGATTTGCATAAGCATTTCTTCGGCTTTCTTTTCTCCGGCTATTTCTCCATACGTTTTGAGATAGCTTAGGAACATTGTGCGATCTATGTACATATCATAAGAATTCAATCGATAATAGTCGGATGCGTCAAGCGATTGATAGAATCTTATGTATTCAGCATATTTCAATATTTCATGTGCGATAATTTCTTCGGCTTTCTTTAAGTCTTCTTTATTACCGGTTTCTTCACCAAGTATCGCATATCTGTTGGCAATTTCTTCACCCATGTTTATTGAATATGGACAAGCCTTTTCCGGTAGCTTTGTAATAATAAGGTCAAGAATTTCGCGTGCCTTGGTGTAACGGTCATCGATAAATGCTTTCTTTTCGGCATATTCAGGCGAAATTGAATCTAAATCTTCAAGTTCATAAGAAGCAGTATATCCTTCTTGAATAAGTGAAGTTGTGAGATCCAATAAAGATGTACGTAATGAAGAAACCATACGTCTTACCGTTTCGTCAAGATAAAGCGAACCCGGTTCGGCTGTGTCGAGTCCTCCCCATGAGAATTCTTTGGTCACGTTTTCATACATCTTATCGGTATTTACGCCTGCCTCGCCACTCATATTATATGTTACCGGTGTAACTTGATAAGCCATACCTGTATTGAGCATATAAGGCGATAACCCAAGATAATACTTATCGGGAACGGTCATGGCAAAATAAGTAGGACGTTTCCACCCTTCGGCAATACTTGAAGCTATGATGTCAAGCGACATCACTTTGCTTGAAGTCATGGCACCTTCGGCAGCAGTATATTTTTCGGAAAGCATATCCATGATAATGTTCTTGTTGATATAGTCTTTATATCGTTCAGGAACCACTTTTTGATTTATCGCTTCTTCGGCATTTACCGGAATATACATTACCGGATACTTGATTTCATGCAGGTTGTAAGACTGATTCAATCCGTTTTGACTATAGAAATGTTTAAGCGAATTAATAGCAGGAACCGGAATTGTATCAGGATTGATGAAATATCCGTATTGGCGTTGATCGTAAGCAAATGTTTCGCCATCGGCATGCATAGGAAGCGGAGCCGATTCGTAAGCCGCACGACGCATTTGGTTGATATACCAATCGGTTGACAAATAACTTAGGTTAACGACGCGCACATCGGTGCGATATCCTTCCACTTCTTGTGCATACCAAAGAGGGAATGTGTCGTTATCACCATTGGTGAAGATGATACCGTTCTTGTCAACACTGGCAAGATAGTTCTTACCGAAGTCACGAGCTGCGTAGCGTCCTGAACGATCATGATCGTCCCAAGTTTGGCTAACCATTTGTAATGGAATCAAAAGACCCACAAATGCTGCAATACATGCTGCAATAAGGCTCTTTTTGCCGTCAAGTTCGACTTTTACGTTTTTGTTTATCTTATTTAAAGTGTATATGATAAGTTTCCACAATCCGGCAACTCCCATACCTACCCAAATAGCGAATGCATAGAAAGAACCGGCATAAGCGTAGTCACGTTCACGAGGTTGGCTTGGAGTCTGGTTCAAATAAATCACTATGGCAATACCTGTCATGAAGAATAAGAAGAAAATTACCCAGAATTGCTCGATTCCGCGTTTGTTTGCATAAGCCTGCCATAAAAGACCTATAATACCGAATATCAAAGGTAACATGTAGAACACGTTGTGTCCTTTGTTATTGGTGGTTAAATCGGATGGCATAAGGCTTTGATCTCCCAATCGCAAATTGTCAATAAACGGAATACCGCTTATCCAGTTTCCTTGGGTTATTTCTCCACTGCCTTGGATGTCGTTTTGACGACCGGCAAAGTTCCACATGAAATATCTCCAGTACATGTAACTCAATTGATAGTCAAGGAAGAACTGTAGGTTTTCAAGGAATGTAGGCTTGATTTTTGTTTCCATGCCATAAGGATTTCCATTGGAATCGTATTGAGATGTTACATTTACCGATTTTCCTTTCAAACCTACCCATTCTTTGTATTGAGCTGCATGTTGTCCGCTGTACATACGTGGGAATAACATATCAAGCTCGGGATTCATCTTATAATCCTTAGCTTTTCCTATCGGACGATATTTGTCGGGGTCGGTCGGATTTTTCTTAACTTCTTTTGCATAAAGAGTTTTTCCCTCGCTTACAACCGGTTTGAAATTACCTGTTGAATTGGCTTGATAAACAACCCCTGAGTTGAATGTTTGTCCGTATAATAAAGGACGGTCACCGTATTGCTCACGATTCAAGTAACTTGATAGGGCAAATACGTTGTCCGGTGAGTTTTGATCCATTGGAGTTTGTGCGTTGGAACGTATAAGAATCACAGCATAAGATGAATAACCCACAAAGATTACGAAAATACTCATGGCTGTAATCGTAAACCAACGTACAGGAATTTTTTTGCAGAATTTCCACAAATAAACAAGCAATGCAAGGATAAGAACAATAGGTAGCATAACTCCATCACCTATCAACAGCATACCTGAGAACAAAACTGTACAGAAGAAAGATACTTTTATGCGGGTTGCACTTTGCTGCTTGTACAATTCAAAGATACACCAAGAGAAGATGGCGACATCCAAGATAGCATACACTAGAACTCCTGTATTGAACGAAGTTCCGAATGTGTTTACAAACAATAGCTCAAACCATTGTCCCACTTCAATAAATCCCGGAACCAATCCATAAAGAATGAATGCGATTATTACAAATGATACCAATAGCGCGATTAAAGAACCTTTAACCGATGTGTTAGAGAATTTTTTGTAATAATATACCAATACAATTGCCGGAATACAAAGCAGGTTCAATAGGTGGACGGCAACCGAGACACCTATCACATAAGCAATCAAAATGAGATAACGGTCGCTGTGGGCTTCATCGGCATGGTCTTCCCACTTAAGGATAAGCCAAAATACCAAAGCTGTACAGAAAGAAGAAAATGCGTACACTTCGGCTTCTACTGCCGAGAACCAAAATGTGTCACTCCATGTATATACAAGAGAACCACACACGCCGCTACCGAAGATTATGAGCATTTGAATGAGTGACATAGAATCTTCTTCTCCGTCTTTTACCACAATCTTTCTGACTAAATGGGTGATGGTCCAAAATAATAACAATATCGTGCCGGCACTGAGTAACGCACTCATAGCATTTACAGCCCATGCGATTTTAGTAACATCGTTACCTACAAAGTTTATCATGAATCGTGCGGCAAGAATAAATATAGGATTGCCCGGTGGGTGTCCTACTTCCAGTTTATAACCTTGTGAGATGAATTCTCCGCAATCCCAAAAACTTGCAGTAGGTTCAAGTGTAAGCATATAGGTTATGGCTGCTACTACAAACATGAACCAACCAAGTGTTGTATTAATTACATTGTATTTTCTCATTATGTTGAGACTTATGTTAATATTATGTTATTTCAATTTCATTCAACAAGCAAAGATAATACAACAAGACTAATTAAACTTCAATTTTTTTGAAAAATAACACAATGTTATGTATTTTTGTGAGTTATAATAAGTAAAAAACTTCGTTAATGGCTTTTTACGACATATATCACACCCGACGTGTATGGAAATGGGTACTTGTGGCTGTTTCTATTGTTCTTGTTGGTAATTTCCTGTATTTCTCCAATAATTTGGTAAAGGATTTATCAAAACAAGAACGTAACCGTATGCAGATATGGGCAGACGCAACAAAGGAACTTGCTACCATGTCGATAGCTGCCGATTCGGCTTCAACTGCCAATGTGAATTTTCTGTTAGGAATAATCGAGGCTAATGATAATATTCCTGTTCTTCTTGTCGATGAACAGGACAATATATTGCTTCATCGTAATTTTGTTTTACCTTATCAAACCGATAATTTCGGGTTATATGCTTTGTCTCCCGAAAATGAAGATTTTCTGGTAGAGAAGTTAAAGTCATTGAAAAACACCTCCAATCGTATAGATATTCATTTAGATGGAGGTATTGTACAATTTCTTTATTATGAAGACTCTACGCTTTTAAGGCGTTTGCAAGTCTATCCTTACGTACTTTTAGGTGTTTTGATAGTCTTTGTTATGGTTGTTTATTTTGCTCTTATCAGCATAAAAAAAGCAGAACAAAATAAAGTGTGGGTAGGACTTTCCAAAGAAACGGCACATCAACTCGGGACTCCCATTTCATCGCTTATGGCGTGGATGCAAATGCTTGAAACGACTGAACTTGATGGTTCGATAGTTTCGGATATGAACAAAGATGTTCAGCGATTATCTGTTATTGCTGATCGTTTTTCCAAGATTGGTTCCAAGCCGGAGATGGAGCTTGCTTTTATCAATGAGTCGGTTGTAAACAGCCTTGAATATATGAGAACTCGCATTTCTCAGCGAGTAAAACTATCAATTCACACCGATGAAGAAGAATGTGGTGTGCTTTTATGTATGTCGCTATTTGAATGGGTAATGGAAAATCTTACAAAAAATGCAGTGGATGCAATGCAGGGTGAAGGTTCGTTAGATGTTACAGTATCAAATAGTTCAAGCACAATTTTTATTGATGTAAAAGATACGGGGAAAGGTATTGCACGTAAAAATTTCAATACAGTGTTTAATCCTGGATATACGACAAAAAAACGTGGTTGGGGACTTGGGCTTACTCTTGTGAAGCGAATAATTGAAGAATATCACGGTGGACGTATTTATGTTAAAGAGTCGGAAATAGGGTTGGGAACCATTTTTCGCATTGAATTACCTCGAAAATAGCTCAAAAATATATCGTATTGTGTTAAAAATGACATCAATAAGTACTTTTTTTACCAAAAACACATTATTTACAATAAAAAAGAGTTAAATTTGCAGGTTAATAGCCGAAGATTTGTCCTATATGTCAAACAATTAGGTGAATCTCATTTGTTAAAATAGCTATTTTGGAGATAATAAATTTACAATTAACACAATATTATTCACAAATTCATCTATTATGCAAAAATTAGCATTAAGATTGTTATTGCTCCTCATGGTAATGGTGAGTGGCAATGTTTTTGCGTATGCTGAAAGTTTAACACCTAAGAAGGGTGTTATCCGCGTGAAGTTGCAACCTGAAGTTGCACTTCAAGTGGGAGCAACTCCTAAAGTACATACTTCGGGTGTACTGAAAACCGGTGTTACTCCTCTTGATGTCTCAACGAAGGCAATCAAGGCACTTAGCATTCGCAGGGTGTTTCCTTATGCACCCAAGTTTGAAGCTCAAAGGGCAAAATACGGTCTGGACCGTTGGTATGAAATCACCTTTGACGAAAGCGTTTCTACTGCTGAAGCTATTAGCACATTGAAAAAAACAGCAGGTGTACAAAACGCACATGGTATCGTTCCTATGGAACTCAAAGAAAATGCTACCTTCCGCAAGGTGACATCTATGCCAAAGGCTGCAACAACTGCAATGCCTTTCAACGACCCTCGTCTTTCATCTCAATGGCACTATCATAATGATGGTAGTCTGGCTCAAAGTAAAGCGGGTGCCGATATCAATTTGTTTGAGGCATGGAAAACCACAACAGGTAGTGATAAAGTTACAGTAGCAATTATCGACGGTGGTATCGACCTAAAGCATGAAGACCTTGCCGGAAATATCGCGCTTAATGAAGCCGAATTAAATGGAACAGAAGGTGTAGATGATGATGGTAACGGTTATATCGATGATATTTACGGTTGGAACTTCTGTACAAACTCAGCTACAATCTATCCTCATGATCATGGTACACACGTGGCAGGTACTGTTGCTGCAGTAAACAACAACGGTATTGGTGTTGCCGGTGTTGCCGGTGGTGATGGCACTTCAGGAAGTGGTGTTAAGATGATTTCTGTACAGGTGTTTGACTCTCGTTCAGGAACAGGAGCAGCCGATTTTGCAGCAGCTATTGTTTATGCAGCAGAACGTGGTGCTACAATTGCACAATGTTCTTGGGGTTGGGCTTCTGCCGACTATGTAGAACAATCGGTTCTTGACGCTATCGATTATTTCACTGAAAGTGCTCGTAGTGAAAACATGACAGGTGGTCTATGTATCTTTGCAACAGGTAACAATGGAGAAACCGGTAATTGGTATCCCGGCTGTTATGAGCCTGTACTTGCTGTAGCTGCTATGAGTGATGACTTGACACCATCTTATTACTCAAACTTTGGAGAATGGGTTGATGTAGTGGCTCCCGGTGGTCTTATGGATTTCGGTGATATTCATGGTGTATTGAGTACCCTTCCTGATGATTCTTACGGTTATAGCGAAGGAACATCAATGGCAACTCCTCACGTATCGGGTATTGCTGCACTTATTTTGTCTAAACACGGTAAAACGACCTTGACAAATGAGGCTTTACGTCAACAAATAGTAACTTCGGTTAACGATTTCTACACACTTAATCCTATTGCCGTAGGTAAATTCGGTTCAGGTTATGTAGATGCAGCTAAGGCTCTTGTAATGGGTGATGGAACAGCTCCTGAATCTGTTGCGGAATTTACCGCAAATCCTGCACAGGATAATATCACAATTGAGTGGACAATTCCTGCTTCTAGCGATAATAATGTAAATAATCACATTTTATATTACAGTACAACAGCGTTTGACGCAACAACCGATTTAAGTACGGTATCCAGCGTGGTTATCGACACTAAGTTCTATGCTTCAGGTGATAAGGCTACTTATGAATTGACAGGGCTTAAGTCTCTTACTACGTATTATTTGGCACTTAAGGCTGTTGACCGTTGGGGTAATGCTTCGGCTCTTTCTCCTGTTGTGGAAGTAAAGACTAACGAAGGTCCTAAGATGACAGTTGACAAGACTTCGCTTACATTGAAACAAACTCCTGCGGCTCTTGTCGGAACTGCAACATTCACAATTGGTAATGACGCTGAAGGTTTGCTTAAATGGAACGGATTGAAGAGAACAACAAGTTCTTCAATAAAGGCTTATTCCAGAACTAAGGCTCTTCTTGCAAATGTTGTTCCTTTCACAGGAACTCTTGGAGCAGAAAAGGCGGTAACTCACAGTGTGGTGAAAACCGATGAGTTTGAACAAGCTGATTATCCGAAAGAATTTAAATATTTCAATGAATTGTATGCAAGCATTGGAGAAAGCGACAAGACTTTGCCAAACTCAGCTGCTCAATGGTTCTATGTCGATCCTAATGTTTATGCCGATGGTTTCAATTTGACTGCTGTTAAAATGAAATCAACATACGGACAAAATCCAACTGTTCAAATCTACAAAGGTTCTACAATAACATCTGCGAATCTTGTTCAAGAAATAGTTCCTTCTTATTTCTATTCAGATATGGTTGTTAAACTTACTGAGCAACTTTATTTTGCTCCGGGTGAATCATTCTGGGTAGTATTCCATTTCCCTGCAGAAGGCAACCAAGACAACTATCCTTTAGGAATGGGTGATCTTACCGATGATACGTATGCTTCTTACAGCTATATGAGTAACGATATGGGTAAGACTTGGGTGACTTTGGCAAATGCTCTTAAGGGTTCTAACTATGAAAGTATGGCAAACAGTATGGGATGGACTATTACTGCAATGAGTCAAAATCCTGACTGGAGCACATTGCTTACTCTAACACCTTCTGAAGGTACTGTTAAGAAAGGCGAAACTCAAGAAGTAACTCTTTCTAATGACGGTCAACCATTATGTAATGGTACTTATAAGTTCAATATAAGTTTCAACACAAATGAATCGGAAGCTAATACCACTACCATTCCTGTTACATTCACTGTTTCGGGTCATGCTCCTAAGATGAAAGCTTCTAAGGTGGTTGATTTTGGAGCTCTTCTTGTAGGTCAAGAAAAGACCCTTACTGTTGAAGTTTACAATGAAGGTTATGGACCATTTGGCTACTATGGTTCTTTGAGTGGAAACAGGATTTCTTGTACTTCAGAACATTTCAAGGCTCCTACTTATGTACAAGGAGGATTCCCTGCACGTTCTGCAAATACATTTGAAGTTACCTTTGCTCCTCAAGCAAGTGGTAGTCACACAGGAACAATAGTGTTCAAAAACGCTGACGGAACCGAATTTAAGGTATATCTTCATGGTGTTGCTACCGATCCTGCCAAGATTGCAGTAGAACCGGCAACAGTTGAGGTTGGTGATTTGGAAGTAGGAGGTGCATCTGTTACAAAAGAATTTACTATCAAGAATGAAGGTAGCTATCCTTTGGAATATGTATTCCCTAAATTCTCCGATGAAACTATCGAAGGTGTTAAAGGTAAGGTACACAAGTTTGGTTATACCGTAGCTTCCAACTTGAATGGAGCAACCGATTTTGCTTATAATGCAAATACCGAACTCATAGGAGCAACCGATATAACATCTACTTATAGTGATAACGTTTATCTAAGTAAAGAAATATATTTAGGTTTTGCGTTCCCATTCTATGGCAAGACTTATGAAAGAGCATATATTACAAGCTATGGTGGTATTGCATTCGGTACAGGTGAGTACGCTTATCGCAGTCCTCTAGCTGAAAGTGCTTATGGACTAGAGGGAGTTCCTTATATTTCTGCTTATGGAACACAACTCACATTCGGTCCTAATTCAAAGATTGAATATGCTAAGCAAGATGGTAAGTTTGTCGTTAAGTTTACCGATGTATTAGGTTTGGTTTACGATCAAGAATATACTCCTATCTCATTCCGCATCGTTCTTTCTGCCAACGGTGATGTGGAAATATTCTATGATAGCTACGACCCAATGAGTATGAACTTGTTCCAAGGAGGTTCTACTTTATATTGCGGTATTTTGGATGCGGAATCGGAAGATCCAATGACTGTAACTTCAGCCGATATTGCTGATTATTGGGGAAATAGCAATGATCCTGCAGCTCATGTTTATGAGCAATTCACAAACCAAAGTGCTGTTAAGTTTATTGCTCCTAAACCTAATATGGTTACTAGCTTGAGTGCTCCTTATGGTATGGTAGGTCCGGGTGAAGTTGCTACAATTACTGCAACTCTTGCTGCCGATGAAACTATGAATGCAGGAGAAACATTCAATAATCTTGTGGTGATGAGCAACGATTTGGTAAATGGAACTACTTTAGTTAAGTTTACTGCAAATATTACAGGTGCTAGCCTTCTTCCTGCTGTGGCTCTTGAAAGCAATGACATTGATTTCGGCAAGGTATTCCGTACTTCAGATACTAAGGTCGCTGTAACAGTTAAGAATACAGGTAAGGCTGTTATGAATGTTACCGATATTAAGGTTGCTAACAATGTTGTTTCTTTAGAAGCGGCACTTCCATTTGCAATCGAACCGGGAATGTCTAAAGACATTATCGTTACAATTCCTACTGCAACTTCGGGTACAGTTGCCGATGTTATTACAGTTACTACCGATGCAGGGGAAGTGGTTGCGAATATCAAGGGTGAAGTTATCGGTGTTCCTGTTGTTGAACTTAGCTTCAATGAAATCACTGAAACAGTAGAGAGTGGAACTCCTGTTGAAAAAGATCTTGTAATTACAAATAATGGTGACGAAGATCTTGTTTATTCTATCAAGCCTAACAATATGGTTGAGTTTGAAGATACTGCCGATGAAACTTCTAAGGTTTCTTATCAATATGCAACTTCACTTGACAATAGTTCTGTTAAGTATGAATGGGTAGATATCGAAACCAATGGTAAGGGTAATCAATACAATTTCTCTTACTATAATATGCATGATTATGTGGCTGTAGAACTTCCATTTGAATTCCCATTCTATGGTAAGAAGTATAGCAAAATGTATATCTATAATACCGGTTTCATTTCATTCACTGAACGTGATGACCAAAAGATGTGGCCGGAACCTCCTGCAACATTCCCTTCAGGAACAATTTATACTAATGTTATTGCTCCTTATTGGGGTCTTCACACAATGGATATTACAAAGACAGCAGGTACTTACCATTATGTAACCGAAGATGAAGCTGTGGTTTCTTTCATGGAATATGGTAACTCTATGAATATGGGAGTTTGTTACCAAGTTATCATGAAGAAAGACGGTTCATTCAAGTTCCAATATAAGGGTTATGGCGATTATGCTATTATATATAGCATTTTCGGTCTTGCCGGTATATCCAATGAAGATGGTTCTGAAGGTATTCAATTACCTGAACGTTACGTTCAATTTGGTAATGCAGTAGAATTTGCTCCTATCGTGGAATCTACTATAGCACCTGAGGCTAACAAAACTATCAAAATGAGTGTTGATACCGATAAGATGGCAGGAATCTATAACACTGAACTTGAAATAAGTACAAACGTTCCGGGTAAGGAAAAGATTGCTATTCCGGTTAATATGACTATCACAGGCGAGGCTAAGCCTGTATTCCCAACCGATACAATCGTGATAGAACGTATAATGAGCTCTATGGACGGTTACCGTGAAGATCTTCCTGCCGGTGGTGTTTCAGGTATGGGAGCTTACTATGAAGCTGCATTTAAAGTAGAAAACCAAGGAACAGCTCCTTTCACTATCACAAATGTTGTGAATGGTGGTCCTTCGGTTTATGATGATTGGTTTGGCTCATATAATCCGGTATTCTACACATGGTATTATGCTCCGGAACTAGACTGGTGGTCCGGTGAACCTACAGGAAATTACGCATGGACAAGTTACTATGATTACACTCCGGTAGAAGTTGGCAAGGATGGTGTTTGGTTCTCTATCCCAATGATTGATAATATGTTGAATGCACCTCACACTCCTGGAACTTACGATATTCCTTTGACTTTCTACTACAACGAGGGTGAAACTGCTGTAGTTAATGTTCGTTTCGTTGTAACCCCTGCTCCTTACGCAGTGTTAGATAAAGAAGAAATCCGTGTGGAAGGTGTTGCAGCCGACTATAAGGGTGTTGAAACTGTTACATTGAGTAATATGGGTCAATATAAATTGACTTATGAGCTTGTAATGGATCCTACCGGTAAGGGTGAAGTAGCTGATGAAAATAATGGTGGCGGTGGTATAGCTCCTATGACTAAGTCAATTGCTGCCAAGACATTGTCTGTTGAAAAGATGGCTGCTCTTAAGGCTAATATTCGTGAAGTTAAGCCTCTTGCAGAAGAAACAGAAGAGACAACTGTTTCTATTTTGGATGCTCCTCAAGATATGGAATATAACAATGTGCTTTACTATCCTACTGTAGCCAATAGTACTACTCCATCTTATGGTGCAGGAAATACTTATACTACATATAAAGCAGCAACTTACTATGAGGCTCCGGCTGAAGGTTTCAATATTTCTCACATTTATTTGGCTACAACTTTGACCAACACTGATGGTTCTTATATCACAAATGCTGATATCAAGGTTGAAATCGTAAATGGTGAAGATTATGAAAACGGTGATGTTCTTGCCAAAGGTTCTGTTCATATAGAATCTATGGAAGGTGCTCGTTTCTTGGTTATTCCTCTTGATAATGCAGTGTTCATGAACCCGGGACAAGGATTCTACGTGAGAGTAACTTATCCTATAGGTGTTGAATATCCGGCATACTTGACTTATAAAGAAGAAGCAGTTGTTTCTAACCGTTTCATGGGTTATGTAGAAGGTTATGGATGGTTTGATGTAGCTTCTATGTTCAAAGACGCTTATGGCTCTCTTGGATATATCATGACATGTATCGAAACAGCTCCGGGTCAACCTTGGGTTAAGTTATTAAGCGCTGAAACAGGTACTCTTGCAGCTCCTGCCGATGGTACGGAAAACGGTGGTGAAATTGGTGGTGGCGGAGCCGTAGTTGGTCCGTTGAGTACCGAAGCACCTACATCAGTGGAACTTCAAGTACAAGTTGATGCAGCTTCAGCTCCTCTAATCAAGGGTAACAAGGCAGTACTTGTAATCAAGAGTAACGATCCTACTCAACCTATAATAAATTTCCCGATTTATCTTGATAAGAATGCTTCTCCTGTTGTAACCGGTCCTGAAACACTTGTTTATGCTAAGGAAAATTCAACAACTACTGTTAATGTTGAGGCATCCGACCCTGATGGTGATGATTTCACTATTCTATTCAGTGATCCTGCAGAACTTGCAACATTGAAGAGTGTTACGGCTGTTAATCCGAATGAAGCTGCTACTATTGTTATAAGCGATGATAAATTATCGGCTACTGTAAGCGGTGTAACCGAAGGCGTAAACGTTGAGGTTGAAATCGCTGCAAAATATGGTGACGCAGGTAAGTACACATTCACTGTTACTGCTGTTGACGCAGTTAAGGCTGAAGGTCAAGCAATAGTAAGTTATGAAGTGGAACATGTTAATCAAGCTCCTGTTGCTAATGACATTAACAAGATGTTCTTGGCAATTGGTTCAATAACTGAATTAATTTCTTACGAAAGCTTGTTTACCGACCCTGATGGAGAAGACATGACTTACGAATTGACTATTCCGGAAAATGCGTCACTTACTAAGTTCATGAGCAACGAAAAGGGCTTCTATCTAAGAGGTAAAGCTAGCGGTACAGTTACTGTAACAGTTGTTGCAACCGATGAAAGCGGTGCTTCTTCGGCTATTGCAATCGATGTAGTCGTTTATGATCCGGCTTCAGGTATTGATGTAAATAGTTTGAATGCTAAGGTTGAAGTTTATCCTAACCCTGTAGCTGAAACATTGTATGTAACTTGTGACTTCTCTGCTAAGAAGACAACTTATGTGCTATATGCAGCTAACGGCTCTAAGGTTTATGACTCAACCGAAGATTCTAAACAAGGTGAGCCTAAGGCTATCAATGTTGCTGCACTTGCAGAGGGTGTTTACATTCTACAAGTAACAACAGAAAACGGCTCGGCTACATTCTACGTTGTTAAGAAATAAACAGTTATTTTCCTTATATGAAAAAGCGATTGGGATTCCCAGTCGCTTTTTTGTTTTAATTAAGTTTTGAATATAGAAGATATTGTATGTAAATTTTAAAGGGAATTTGTAGAAATTTAACGTAAATGTTATATCTTTGTGGTAATTTATGCTAAGTGCTGTTTATTATCGTAAAAATTAAATAACACAAAAATCTTTGAGCAGATGAACTACTCATTTCTAGATTTCCTAACCTTAATAGGTGCCATCGGTTTATTCCTTTATGGAATGAAAGTGATGAGCGAAGGATTACAAAAGGTTGCGGGTGACCGCATGCGAAGCATTCTATCAGCCATGACTCGCAATCGCTTCATGGGAGTATTAACAGGAACATTGATTACGGCTATTATTCAATCATCATCGGCTTCTACAGTGATGGTGGTGAGTTTTGTGAATGCCGGTTTAATGTCGCTGGTACAATCAATAGGTGTAATTATGGGAGCCAATGTGGGTACAACCATGACTTCATGGATTATTACTCTGTTTGGCGTTAAAGTGGACATTTCGGCTTATGTAATGCCAATGATAGCCATTTCATTGCCGTTGATGTTTTCAAGCAAAAGCAGTCACAAGTCGTTAAGTGAATTTATTCTGGGATTTGCTTTGTTGTTTTTAGGACTTGGCTTGATTAGCGATAATGTACCCGATTTGAGTCCGGAACAACTTGAATTCCTTGCCGGATATTCTTCAATGGGATTCTTGTCGGTAATGTTGTTTGTGGTAGTAGGTTTGGTTGTAACCATGATCATTCAATCATCATCGGCAACATTTGCCATAGTGATGGTAATGGCGTTGAAAGGTTGGGTTCCGTTTGAAATGGCATGTGCGATGGTGCTTGGTTCAAATATCGGTACAACAATTACCCCGATTCTAGCTTCGTTAGGAGCAAATATTACAGCAAAAAAGGCAGCAACGGTACATTTCTTGTTTAACTTCTTCGGCTCAATTTGGACTATTGTATTGTTCTATCCTTTCTGTTCTTTGGTTGTATGGATTACAGAAAGTTTTGGTCAAGGGGATCCAAGTCAAGCAATGGCTTCGTTTGGAAGTATAAATGCCTATGAAGTAGCAGTTTCTTTCGGTTTGTCTATATTCCATACAGTGTTCAATATTATCAATTTAAGTGTGATGATATGGTTCCCAAATCTTTTTGTAAAGATTTGTGATATGCTTATTCGTTCAAATCATAAAGAAGATGAAGAATTCCAGTTGAAATATATTTCTCGCGGATTACTTCATGCTTCAGAACTTAATATCATGCAGGCTCAACGTGAAACTGTTGTATATGCAGAACGAGTAAAACGAATGATAGGTATGGCGCAGAACTTGGTACATACCAAGAATGGAACAGAAGATTTCAATAAGCTATATACTCGTATAGAAAAATATGAGGAGATTTCGGATCGCATGGAAATTGAAATTGCAAATTACCTTAATAAGGTAATGGATGCTCGATTAAGTTATGAAGGAAAGTTGCGCGTATCATCTATATTAAATATTGTTAGTGAAATAGAAAGCATTGCCGATAGTTGTTTCAATGTAGCTAAAACTCTTGTACGCAAGGAAGAGGCTCATGCTCATTTCACAGAAGGTATTTACAATAATATCGATACAATGTTTAAATATGTGGATGAGGCAATGACCAATATGATAATCATCCTTAAAGATGTAGAAAATGTGCGTGATGCCGAAGTATTACGCAGTCACAATAAGGAACGCGAAATTAATAATTACCGTAACTTGTTACGTACAGAAAACATTGAAAGTATTAACCAAAAAGAATACAATTATCAAAGTGGTATTTTCTATATGGATATAATTTGTGAAACTGAAAAGGTGGGTGACTATATCATCAATGTAGTAGAATCAATTGAAGAAGTTGCTGCCGTAGATGAACATGGTAATATCGAACCTAGTGTAAATCATGAATAATATAAACTACTTAAATTATATACTACTATGGCAAAAGAATTGAAAGGAACAAAGACAGAAAAGAACTTGCAAGCAGCATTTGCAGGTGAATCACAAGCGCATACTAAGTATTTGTACTATGCTTCAAAAGCAAAGAAAGACGGATATGTACAAATAGCACAACTATTTGAAGAAACAGCTTTGAATGAAAAAGAACATGCAAAATTATGGTTCAAACATCTTCATGGAGGTAAAGTGCCTGCTACAACAGCCAATCTTGCCGATGCAGCCAGTGGAGAAAACTATGAATGGACCGATATGTATGCTCAATTTGCAAAAGAAGCTCGTGAAGAAGGTTTTGAAGAAATCGCTGCTCAAATGGAGGGTGTTGCTGCTATCGAAAAGCTTCACGAAGAACGCTATCGCAAATTGTTGAAAAATATTGAAGATGAAGTTGTGTTCTCTCGCGATGGTGATTGTATTTGGCAATGTTTGAATTGCGGTCACGTGGTTGTGGGCAAGAAGGCACCGGAAGATTGTCCTGTGTGTCATCATGCTCAATCTTATTTTGCACTTCGTGCTGAAAATTATTAATTCATTAAGATGTAATAATAGGAAAGACGAAGCCTTTGAGTTTTTTCTCAAGGGCTTTTTCTTTACCATTACAATAGACGTTACATAAGGCATGGAAGTATGCATTATGACTCATTACTGTGAGGTGTGCTAGTTCATGACATATAATGTAACGCACAAGTTCTTCGGGCATGAACATGAGATTGGCAGAAAGCTGAATTACACCTTTTGATGTACAATGTCCTAATTTTTTGATACCTCTTCCTATAACAAATTCTTTAGGGTTTACTCCTATTTGGTTTGCAATCTCTTGTGCGAAAGGAATAAGCACGTGTGGTGCAGTTCGTTTCATCAGTTCTTTCAATGCTCCGGATATGGCATTTTGTTTTATTGCCGAGTCGATGTCGTCTTTTGATGAAATAAGAATAAAAAGATTTCCATCTTTATCGCGTTTGTAACCGGTAAAATTAGGACGGTATTCAATGGTTGTAATAAGCACTTCGCTTCTAAAGCATGGAATGCGTTGCCCTATTTTGTAACGAATGGTTGGAAGAGCTTTTTCTTTTGCCTTTTGGCGAATGGAACGTAATGCGTCTCTATTTTCATTAATGAATTGTGTAATACGGCAGAGAGGGATTAACGGTGGCATATTGATAGATAATGCATCGTTACGCCAACGAGCCGTAATACGTTTCATGTTGGCTTTTATGTTTATTTGTATGTTACCAAATTCGCTATCGTACATCGGTTCCCCACATTAATTTACTGCGCAATGTGTCAATGAAGGAGTGACGAAGTGACTGAATCACTTTGATTGTGAACGAAGCTTTGCGGATAATAATAGTGGTTCCGATTGGTAGAGGGTTGGAACGTCCGTCTATACTCACGTTATACATGTCAGCTCTTGATTGCGTATCAATGGTTATTATCGAGTCGTTTCGCAGAACTAAGGGACGCATAGTGAGAGAATGTGGTGATATGGGGGAAAGTACCACATTCTGAGATGTGGGGTCGAGTATAGGTCCCCCGACACTCAAATTATATGCGGTAGAGCCTGTAGGTGTGGAAATAATCAAACCATCACCTTTGTAGGTGGTAAAATAGGTGTCGTTAACACTTGTTTTTACTGAAATCATAGAGGAGGTGTCTTGACGAAGTATAGCAACTTCATTAAGTGCGAAAGGTTCGGAGATTTTTACGGTTTCATCGGAAGAAATCACCTCAAGCAGAGAACGGCATTCTATTTTATATCGGTTATTGACTAAATCGTTTAGAACTGTTTCTACCTCGTCAATTCGGGCATCGGCAAGATACCCTAAATGCCCTGTGTTGATACCGACGATTGGAATATTCTTTGTCGAAATACGTTTTGCAGTGCGTAAAAAAGTACCGTCACCTCCAATACTCATTGCTATATCGGCTGTGAAATTATTATTGTTTTCAGGAATAATACGGTTGTAGGCTGGTGGATTTTCAAGAGAATGGCATAAATAATTGTAAAATTTTTCTTGAATCTCAATTGTAATGTTGAAATCATTCAATTTTTTGAATAATACAGCGATACCATCGAGGTATCGGTCTTGATGTCTGCTGCCAAAAACCGCTATTCGCATAGTACAATGAGTTAAATAGTTAAAAATTTACTTTTAGAATAATATAATTCATATTATTTTTGCAAATAATTAAGCACCGACAAATATACGAATTATAAGAATAGATGACAAATTTAAGTGTAAATATCAATAAAGTTGCCACTTTGCGTAATGCGCGTGGCGGAAATCTTCCCAATGTAGAACAAGTCGCAATAGATTGTGAGCAATTTGGTGCCGATGGTATAACAGTACATCCTCGTCCGGATGAACGACATATTCGTTATAATGATGTGTTTATGTTACGTCCGTTAGTGAAAACAGAATTCAATATAGAAGGTTATCCAAGCGATTCATTTATGGATTTGGTTTTAAAAGTAAAACCGGCACAGGTGACACTTGTTCCCGATGCTCCCGACGTACTTACATCATCTGCAGGATGGGAGGTTGCTCCAAATCTTGAATTCCTTACGACAATAGTGGATAGATTAAAAGAAGCCGGAATACGTACAAGTATATTCGTAGGAACCGATGTAGATAATATAAGAATGGCGGCTCGTACCGGTGCTGATCGTGTTGAATTATATACAGGACCTTATGCGGAAGATTTTGAAAAGGATCCTGAAACTGCTGTAGCTCCTTATGTAGTTGCTGCCGACACTGCTCATCGTGAGGGTTTGGGTGTGAATGCCGGACATGATTTAAACTTGAGGAACTTGAAGTTCTTCCGTGAAAACGTAAAATATCTGAATGAAGTTTCAATAGGTCATTCGCTTATTGCTGACGCTTTATATATGGGCTTGAAAGAAACAATAAAAGCATATAAGGATTGTCTTAAATAATAATTATAGAATCAAAATCAAGATATGAATATTTTGACAACGCTTTTAGCAGGAATCGGGATGCAATCTGATACACT
Organism: uncultured Muribaculaceae bacterium; assembly: GCA_964613095.1. GTDB lineage: Bacteria > Bacteroidota > Bacteroidia > Bacteroidales > Muribaculaceae > RGIG4576. Next base: position 26,513 of record CAZTFX010000004.1, read on the forward strand.
CTATCAGATGACTGATACATTGACAAATGGGGCATCGGCTGTAGAGTCGGCTGTGGTTGAACAAGAGCTTTCCATGTGGGAATTGTGTTTAAAAGGTGGTATCATTATGATTCCGCTGCTTATATTATCGGTTATAAGCATATATATATTGGTTGAACGATTCTTTACTATAAGAAAGGCTGCAAAAGAAGATAAAACTTTCATGAAACGCATTAAGGATTATATCCATGATGGTGAAATTGAAAGTGCAATGAATCTGTGCAAGAAAACCGATACTCCTTATTCACGCCTTATAATGAAAGGTATTACTCGTATTGGTCGCCCCATGAATGATGTATTGGTGGCTATTGAAAATGTGGGTAATCTGGAAGTTGCAGAGCTTGAAAAAGGATTTATATGGCTTGCTACAACAGCGGCAGGAGCTCCAATGTTAGGCTTCTTGGGAACAGTGACCGGTATGGTACAAGCATTCTTTGCTATGGCAAGTGCAGGAAGTAATGCCAATGTAACGGTACTTGCAAATGGTATATATGAAGCTCTTGTAACAACTGTTGCAGGTCTGTTTGTAGGTATTATTGCGTTATTTGCTTATAACTACTTGGTTGCTATGGTTAATAAGGTTATGAAGCAATTGGAAGCAAAGACTATGGAATTTATGGATTTGCTTAATGAACCTATAAAGTAAGTATTTGCTTAAATTAATGATAAATGGCACTGAAAAGACAAAATGAAATGTTGGCTACATTCAGTATGGCGTCTATGACCGATGTCATATTTCTGTTGTTGATTTTTTTCATGGTAACGTCCACATTTGTGTTTCCCACAGCAATGGAAGTAAATCTTCCGCAGGGAAGTACTCAAACAGCTATAAAACCGGGAACAAAGGTTTATATTGATAAAGAGCAAAAAATATATGGTTCTTTTGGCGATAATGAGCCTCAATTGCTTGAAGATGAGGAACAATTGATGACATTCCTAAAACTTACCCAACAAAATGACCCGGCACAATTTATTGCGTTATATGCCGATGAAACAGTTCCTTATGGAACCATTGTGAAAATTTTAGATCGGGGTTCAAGGGCAAATCTTAAGATTGTGCTTGCAACTAAACCTGTTTCAGGAAAATAAGCTCTAAAACAACAAGTAATCTCTATTCTAAAAGGAATGAGCAAAAACGACAAAGATAAAATCAAAGGAATCGTTGCTACGGTGATTTTTCATGCGTTGATATTTCTCGCATTGATTTTTGCGTCGTTATACTATAGCTTTCCGCCTAAGGAAGACGAATTGGCGATGTTGAATCAAGATGAAATTTTGTTTGGGGGAGAATATGTTGTACTTGGAGATTTTATACAACCAACACAGGATAATGTGTCGGGAGCTCCACAAGAGATGGAGCAGAATGAGAATCCTACGATAGAGGGAACCGATGAAATAAACTCAGGAGAAATAGGTGAAGCTCCGATACAGACGATAACTCAGGAATCGGAATCTCCTATGAAAGTGAAAAAAGAAGAAAATCCGGGACCGACTGCCGAAGAACTTGCCGCTGAAGCTGAACGAGTGCGTAAAGAAAAGGAAGCCGCTGAGAGAATAAATAAACGAGTCTCATTTGGAAATACAACAGGAAGTGGTTCCGGTTCGGTAGGCTCAACAACAGGATCAAATACGGCGCGAGTTGCCAGTGGAGCACCGGGAGTTTCCGGATTGGAAGGATATACGCTTGCAAGTTGGGGGCGTCCTAATAGTCCGGTTCAAGGTGTTGTGAAAATTCAGGTTCGCGTCAATTCTCGAGGAAAGGTTATTTCCGCCAATTATGCAGGAGGAAGCGGTTCGGCTGCCGGAAATTTGTCGGTGCGTCGCAGTTGCGAACAAGCATCGTTGAAATCTCAATTTTCTGTACCGAAAAACACTACTACAGAAGGTGTGGGAATGATAACTTGGAGATTTGAATAAAAACTTGGTTTATTGCCTTTTTTGATTTGGCTATGTGCCAAAAAAATGGTAACTTGCACTTTGAAAACCACAAAAAGAAATGTCAAACGAAGATATAAAAGGTCGTATAAAATATCTTATACGTGAATTAAGATTAACACAAGGCGAATTTGCTGAAAAAATAGGATGTGATCAGTCGAATCTGTCAAAACATCTTAATGGTAAGTTGCCTATCAGTGAGGCTCTTATTAATAAAATCATAATTAATATGGGAGTGTCTAAATCGTGGTTGAAAGACGGTTTAGATGTTCCTTTTCCAAAATATTCATCGGGTTCGGTTCCCAGATTGATGATTGATGAAAACGAAATGAAGTCAATGAGAGGAACTCCTGTATATGATATTGATGTTACTGCAGGTAGTTTAAGCCGACCGATGATGTTTGCCGATGAATATATTGTGGGAGCTGTCAATATGCCCAATATAAGTCAAGATTGTCGTATTGTGCGTGTAAACGGAGATAGTATGAGTCCGGTTATAAGTAATGGTGATTTTATTGCAGTACGAGAACTTACCAATATGTCGCAGATTTTTTGGGGACATATTTATGTTGTCGTATTGGATGATTATCGTATGGTAAAATACTTGCGAAAACATACCGATCCGGAAAAAGTGATTTTACGAAGTGAAAATTCCAAATATGATGATATGGAAATATATCGTTCCGAAATCAAAGAATTATTAGTCGTTCAAAATATCTTACATATAGATACCAGATTATGAAAATGAGAAGTGGTATATTGTGGTTGTGTCTTTTTCTAAGTGTGTTTCAGGTATATTCTCTTGAAGTGGTAGAAGCCGGTGGATTAAATAAAATTGTTACCGATAAAAATATTACAGAATTAACCGTAAAAGGAAAAATAGATGCAAGAGATATAAAATTTATTGTAGAAGAATTGCCTAATCTTGTTAATCTTGATTTGTCGGAAACCGAAATTGTTGCTTATAAAGGTTCTACACCTTGTTTTGGCGATATCTTGGAATATTCGGACGATGAATTACCTGATTATTGTTTCTTTGATAAAGAATACAATTCGGTTTTATTGCCTAATACTTTAAACTATATAGGCGAAGGTGCTTTTGCCGGCTGTGATAAACTTACAGAGATAGTTTTTCCTGAAGAATTGGACTCGATAGGTCGATATGCATTCCGTTCTTGTGTCGGGTTAGAAGAGATTTCATTGAATATCGGAATAAAAAAAATAGGAGCAGGGGCATTTTCGCATTGTACACAATTGAAAGAAGTGGATTTAAGTGCTTTGGAGCCTCTGTGTGGCTTTGAAAACGGTGTTTTTGCCGATTGTTCCTCTTTGGAAATAGTAAATGTCGGTGAAAAAATTACAGATATTGCAGCTAATATGTTTGCCGGTTGTACAATGTTGAATAAGGTGAATCTTGGTGAAAATTCGGCAATAAAAGCCATTGGTGAAGGAGCTTTTGCTTCAACAGGTTTGACCTCGTTTGATTTCAGTAATTGTAAGAATCTTAAGGTTATTGGAAGATGGGCATTTTCCAATGTTCAGTTGGCTGAAATAATACTTCCGGCAAGTGTTGAGTCGATAGGAGAGGGAGCATTTTTTTATAATGAGTCATTAAATGATGTTGTTATACCGGCGGCGGTGACCGAAATCGAGGGATATACGTTTAATGGTAACACATCATTGGCAACAATATCGCTACCGGCTACGCTTGTTTATGTAGGGAATAGAGCTTTTGAAGATAATAAGGGAATGACACATATTTCGTTGGACGCTGAAAATGTTCCTGATTTGGGTAAAGATGTTTTTGCCGGAGTAGAACAGCAGAATGTAGAATTGAAAGTACCTAATGAGAGTGTTTTACTATATGAATCTGCCGAGCAATGGCAAGAATTTAATATAGTGGGTGATATAAGTACCATAGAAGACTTTATTGATACAGGATGTGCCATTATGGTTTATTTTGAAGGCAAAATACTTAATGTAATTGCAAAAAGAGAGATTTTGCAGATAAAGATTTATGACCCTAATGGAGTTTGCCTTATTTCATCTATGCCACAATCAGAAACGATACAGATTGACATGTCAACTATGTGTGGGCAAGTATATATAGTACATGTCTTGTTGAAAAATGGAGAAGAAAAGACTATAAAGATAATAAGACAATAAAAAATATGGGAAAGAATAAATTGAAGAAATTTGCCGAGATGGAAACGTTTGAAAACGTATTTCAGTATCCGTTTGCAGTTGTTGAACGTGATGGCTTCCCTTTAAAAGGACGTTGGAATAGCGATTTTTTCAAAAATAATAATCCTATTGTACTTGAACTTGGGTGTGGAAAGGGAGAATATGCAGTGGGGTTGGCTCGTCGATTTTCTGATAAGAACTATATTGGGGTGGACATAAAAGGGTCTCGTATGTGGACCGGTGCAAAGACTGCTGTAAAAGATAAAATATCCAATGTAGCATTTCTTCGTACTAATATTGAATTGATTGATAGATTCTTTGATGCCGGTGAAGTAAGTGAAATTTGGATTACGTTTCCCGACCCGCAGATGAAAAAGGTGCGTAAACGACTCACGTCTTCTCGTTTTTTGGAGTTATATCGTCACATTCTCATTGCCGATGGAATTGTTCATTTGAAAACCGATAGCCCTTTCTTATATACTTACACAGATGCATTGGTAAAACTAAATGCGTTACCAACCGAAGTAAATACGGCAGATTTGTATCATAGTGATATCGTAGATGATATTCTTGAGATAAAGACATTCTATGAACAACAGTGGCTTGATAGAGGTTTATCCATAAAATACATTAAATTCCATTTGGACCATACTACTGTGTTGCAAGAACCGGATATTGAGATAGAGGAAGATACCTATCGAAGTTTTTCTCGTGGTTACATACAATGTCCTCAATTATTGGATGAAGAAAAAGAAGATTTATAATTATGGAAAGATTATATCCTAAATTAATACTTGACGCACTTGTGAATGTGCGTTATCCGGGTAATGGAAAAAATATTGTTGAAAACAATATGGTGGAAGACGATATTCGCATAGATGGTAATAAGGTATCGTTTTCTTTGATTTTTGATAAACCAACCGATCCTTTTATAAGATCGGTTGTACGTGCTGCAGAGGTCGCTATAAATACATATATATCACCTGAGGTTGAAATAAAAGGTAATATAGCCGTGAAAACTCGAATGGCGGCATCGGCTCCTGCACCTAAAATGTTACCGGGTGTGAAAAATATAATTGGAGTGTCATCCGGTAAAGGCGGTGTAGGTAAATCAACTGTTGCCACCAATCTTGCCGTATCTCTTGCTCAAAAGGGTTATAAGGTTGGATTGCTTGACGCCGATATTTTCGGACCATCTGCTCCGTTGATGTTTGGTCTTGAAGATTCTCCTATTTATATGGAAGAAGTTGAAGGGCGTAATCTTATTGTTCCTTTGGAAAAGTATGGAGTAAAAGTACTTTCTATCGGTTTTCTTGTGGATAAGGAAAAAGCTGTGTTATGGCGTGGTGGTATGGCAAGTAATGCGTTAAAACAACTTATAGGCGAAGCAAATTGGGGTGAACTTGATTATTTTGTGATAGATATGCCTCCGGGAACAAGTGATATTCATCTTACGCTTGTACAAACTTTAGGTATTACAGGTGTTATTGTGGTAACAACGCCACAAGAAGTTGCACTTGCCGATGCACGCAAAGGTATAAGCATGTTCCAAAGTGAGGCTGTAAATGTTCCTATTTTGGGATTGGTAGAAAATATGGCATGGTTTACTCCGGCTGCTCATCCCGACGAAAAATATTTTATTTTCGGGAAAGAAGGTGGAATGAGACTTGCTGAGAAACTCGGGGTAGAACTGCTGGGACAAATTCCTCTTGTAGCCGGTATTTGCAAGGGTGGTGATGATGGTGAACCGGTAGTGCTTCAAAATACCGTAAGTGGAGCTGCATTCATGTCGCTTGCCGATCGTGTGGTTAATGTAGTAGATAAACGTAACGAGCAACTACCTCCCACACAAAAAGTCGCAATGAAATAACTCGAAGGATTTTACTAAAGTATCTAATATTATCTTATTGATATAAAGAAGTCCCAAAAATCTAAACTTTCGGGACTTCTTTGTTTACTTAGAAGGATCGGTATGTGGTATTTTACATTATTTGCTGTTTTTTTGTTTTGGGACGTAGCCGGTGTAGCAGGTCGTGACGGATGGATTTATAGATAGCTCGATATGTAGGCTCAATTACTTTTCGTGGTCTGATTCCGCTATATCTTATCGTCAATCCAATCAAACTCAGGATAGCAATAAAAAGCAACCATCCATAAATCTCTTTCATTGATACTAATAATGATTGGATTTGTACAATACCGAAAATTTCCCCAAGTTGCAAATGCGAAGCAGATAATGTGAGATTATCCATATTTTCGCTAAGTACCATTGAATTGCGAGCCATAGTCACAGTGAGCATACGTCCTACAATAGCGTTTCCTATAGGTCCTGCCAGTGCCGCACTAAACATATTCTGAAAAGACAGACCATGAAGGAATATGTATGGGAATGGAAGTCGGGTGTTTGCTGTCAACATAAGAATTGCCACAATCACATAACCTATGGAACGGATGATTATGGGCAGAAACAGAGCCTCTTTTGGCAGATTGTAATCTATAGTAAAATAGAAATATGCTAAATAGAATGTAAAGCACGAAAAAGCAATAACCAACATTCGTTGATAAGTCCATTTGTGACGGGCAAATGTTTGCCAAGTGAAAAATACTCCTATGACTACGCCTATTATAGCTATCCAATTAAGGGTTATGGTATTGAGATGATCAAAGCCTAAAATACTATCCATAAGTGCATGCTCAAAAATATGTGCCGGAGCTAAAAGTAAATCCATTAACAGTATTATTCCTACACAGATAGGTACAATAGGGATTTTGAATATCTGTAAAGATATATAGGGGTGTCTTAAAAAAGTTGCCCTCCATAAATTCAATATAAGTGAAACAATACCTAATGCTGAAGCAAGGCAAATATGCTGGGATTGCCACCAGTCGTAGTGTTCGCCATATACACAGATGAACAGTATTGACATTGCAGTCGTTGCCCACAATAACATTCCTATCCAATCTATACCATACAAAGGTAAGCGTGGCATAATCTTAATACCTTTATAACATATCAAGACAAAAAGATATATTGCTATCAAGGCTCCGATGATGAACCAGTGCATATATTGCCATGAAGCCCACACAGAGAATGACAGTGCACCGATACCGGTTAATTGAATGGTTCCGTTTACCATTAGATATATATAGCAAAACCATATCGACATATCTCGTTTGGGTGTTATCCATAGCTGAATCGTTGAATTACATTCATATATTGCCCACATTCTGAAAAAACCTGCGATAAGGCTTACCCCCACCAGCACCGGTACGCTTTCGCTATTCATACACACTATATTTGCGATGATAAGCACAGGAATACAGCTTGTGAGTGTAGTCTTGGGGCGTATAGCCCATTTGAGTCGGAACATAATGGCAAAAAACAGAGCCATGCCCACCAGAGAGGCATATCCTGCCATCATGACATCTTCTTGTAAGAGCTGGGTAGAACCTACCATTTCACTTACTGCGGCAAGATAAACACCCCCTGTACAGTTAAAAACGATTATAAATAGTATTATTATCCATGGTTTTATTGGTTCGGGGATGAATTTTATCTGTGGTATGCGGAATGGTTGATTGGGAACGTGGTGATGGCTCATTTGTACTGTACTTTACATTCTACATTCATACCCGCACTCACTCGTTCCATTACTTCAGTATCGTTATCTTCAGTAAAATCTATGCGAACCGGTATGCGTTGTTCTATTTTTACAAAATTACCCGAAGAGTTGTCTTGTGGTAGCAATGAGAAACTTGCTCCGGTTGCTCGAGATATAGAAGTAACTATACCTTTAAACTTATAATCGGGAACAGCATCAACTTCAATTTCAACTTCTTGACCTATCTTAATATTGGTCGTTTGTGTCTCTTTGTAGTTCGCTATCACCCATTTATCTTCCGAGTTGACAATGTCAAGAATTGTTTGTCCCGGTTGAATAAGTTGACCTATCTGAATATTTTTTCTTCCGGTTATACCATCACAAGGTGCCAAGATGATTGTATAAGAAAGATTCAGGCGAGCCAATTCCAAAGCGGTTTCTGCCAATTTAATTCCTGCGTCATTTTGTCCCAATCGTGTGTTTTGTTCTTTTCCCACGGATTGTACGCTTTCTTTTTGGCGTTTCAGCATTTCATACCGAGCCTTTGCCGCCGAATAGGCTGTGTGCATATCATCATATTGTTGTTTTGTAACAGCGTTCTGCTTGAAAAGAGTGTCAAATCTTTTATAATTACGTTCGGCATTTTCAAATAAAATACGAGCTTCTTCGATACTTGCTTCCGTAACGGAAAGGTTGGTATTGGTAGTAGAAATGACATTATGCATAGCGTCTTTACCGGTTCTTGCATTGGCTAGGTTGGCTTCGGCTTGTGCTACCATATAACGAAACTCTGTATCTTCTATGATGGCAAGTGTATCTCCCTTTGAAACTTTTGTATACTCATCAAAACGAATATCTTTAATAAAACCTTGGACACGAGAATTTATTGGTACAATGTGTTGTTTTACTTGTGCATTTTCGGTGAACTCGACATTCCCCAAGTGAATAAATTTCTCACATACCCAAGCTATTGCTCCTATAAGTAAAATACATGCTGCAATGTTATAAATCTGTTTTTTTGTCTTTCTTCTCATAATATTTAATTTTTATAGATTTCCTGAAGTACTTTTTAATTTGTAGTAGTTGAAAATTACATTGATACGTGCATTGACTAATTGCAGCTCTGCATTTAGCAACTGAGTGGCTGCGTCGGTCATATCGGTTACAAGAGCTAAACCGTTGTTGTATCGGTTGTTTATTATCTTATAGTTCTGATTAGCCAGTTCAACACTCTTTTTATGCGTGTTGAGGTCGGTAAACGAGGTTAAAAAATTAGTATAAGCCGCCTGTACATTGTTTTCCACGATTTCTTGTGTGTGGGTTAAATCTTCTTGTGCTTTGCGAGTGGCGAGCATAGTTTGTTTTATTTTCTTATTTGATTTGAATAGCGATGAAATGTTATAACTTACATTTATGCCTACAAACCAATAATTAAAATTATTGTTAAGAGTAGGAACTTCTATTGTTATGGGACCGTCAAAATGATTTTCAGCGAAAAGAGATACTTTGGGGAGTCTGTCCGATTTTGCAAGACGTTCTTCTGTTTTTTTCAGGTCGATGTTAAGATGTGACATTTTTATGGCAGGAGAGTGTGTGTCGGCAATATTTTGCCAATCACCTTCAGCCATTATCTTTGGTAATTCTGATAAAATGGAAGTGTCGGGTACTATAATAGTTTCTGCGGGAAGACCTGTTGCTGTAATAAGTTGGTGATTAATGATTTTTTTGTTATCTATAATGCGTGTGCGTTGCAATTTTTGACTTTCAAGTTGTAATTCATAGCGAGTAATATCATTTTGAAGTATAATACCTTCTTTTCTGCGTGCTTGCATTTGTTGAATTACATTTTCGGTAAGGGCAATGTTTGCATTATATACACTTAATTGATTTTCAAGCATAGCCAGTTGCAGATAGTAACTTATGGTCATAAATCGTACGTTATTGCGAGTTTCATCGATTTGTTGATTTGCTAATTGGTGACTGAGTTTTGATAATTTTATTTGAGAAGTCAAAGCTCCGCCTGTGTAAATAGCCTGTGATGCCTTTAATACAAGGTTGTTACCCCAATGAGGCATTTCTATATTGGTTCCATTAGAAAAATCTCTGTTAGTAAGATACCCATCACCCAGATAACTTAAACTTAGCGAGGCATTTATATCAGGAAGTAGACTTGCTTTGGTTTCTGATACAATGGCTTCGGCTGTTTTAGCCGCAATTTTACTACTTTGTAGGGCTGAATTATTTTGTTCAACCAAATTGAATATTTCATCAATAGACAAAATACGTTTATTTGTACCATCTTGGGCACAGATACCATTACTGCATAGCAAGAGTTGCACACTCCATGCTATGAGCTTTAAGAATTTACTCATAAATAAAGTTAAGTTAATAAATTTGTTATTGAAAACCGATTAATGAACTGATTTTAGCAGAGAAAACATGTCCATCACTTATAAAACATCATCCTGATTGGCTATGAAATAAATTCGACTCCCCAACCATAAGGACGGTGAATCTTATTGTATGTTCTTATAAATATAAAGTGATAATTGAATAACATATAAACCTAAAAACGATTGCAAAGTTAGTGATTTTGCCTAATTCTCCCAAGAGATATAGCTGTTGCAATTAACATATTTTACATGTTGGGAATACATTTTAGGAATGTGGAGATGGGGCGACGGTGTGATTTTGGTGTACGTTTGGCATAGCCAATACGTAAAATAATTTGTGGCTGTTTGTCGAGATTCAGAGAAACTTTAAGTATTTCACGAGTGGTATTTACTTCACAAGGTTGATTCATATATGCACATGCTATGCCTAATGTTTCGGCTGTGAGAAGGAAGCGTTCCAAGCGTCGTCCTAAATCAATCCATTCACTTATTGTGTCACTTCCTGTGAATATTGCTAAATGTGAACTGCTTGATAGTTTACGAATATCGCTTTTGCTCTGTGAAGAACTGTTAAGACCTAAAGGAACCACCAACTTCCGTAAAACATAAGGTATATATGGTGCTCCCAGTGTTTCATAACTTATTCCATCGCCATTTTTCGTTGCGTCCTTTTCGTTATATCTTAGCCATTGTTTAAGTTCTTGTTTGAATTGGGGATTACCCATTTGAATGTTGTTGGCAATATCAACAAGTTTGGAAACTTGCTTGAACTCTTCGGAACCATTGGAATAGATACATGCTCCATCTCTCTTTAACTTGAATAAATGCTCTAGTGGAATCGTTTTCCCATTGTAAACAGAACGATTTGTTTGCCTTGTATCAATGGCTCTAGCCAAATCTAAATTTTGTATTGATGCCAATTCGGTAAAAGAGATGAAAATATTACCGTTTTCTTCAGTTACATTTGGTTTGTATCCTAAACTTTGGGCATAAATGACAATGTTTTCCAAAGCACAACCTAGAGAAATGAATAGTTCTCGATTTAGAGGGTCAATAACAGGTAGTGCACAAGAAAAATCCGGCGATAGACATATTTCTTCGTTTTCAGTCAATGAAAATCGCCATGCCTGAGTATTATGTCCGGATGGGGCAAGAATCGCCTTACTTACCAATGATTCAAGATTCATTTGATTTCTTCGTAATGTGCGTCAGTGATATGAGGTTCATTGGAATTGTTGTAATTTTCCTCTGTTGGTTTTACATTACGTTCTGTTTTTATTTCTTCAAATTCCACATCTTCTCCTGCACCTTTATAATATGCACGAGCTCTTTCCTTTCGATTGTTCTTTTTTACCTCATGAACATCTTGTTCTTGTGCCTTTTTGTATTGTTTTGATTGTTGGTCATAGGCTTTTTTGAATGTATGAGCAGTTTTCCCTACTGCAAAAAAGAATTTGAATAGTGGGAAAAATATAAATATAATAAGTAATAAAACAATTAATTCCATAATATTTGATATTGGGGCAAGATATAATTATCAGTTGAATTATTTCACAAATAGAGAAATAAAGAAATATGCAGCTATACTATAATATAGTCCTGTTATTCCGAATATTGCAATAAAGGAGATAATGGCAGTAATAAGCAATATGCGATACCAATTGCTTTTGAAGTTAAAGCTCTTTATCTTAAAACTGAACATCGGAATATTGCATACCATAAGATAACTAAATACCGCAATCCAGATAAAAGTTGCTAGACCGGAGTTCGCTGTTTCGTGACATGAGTTAATAAACCCAATCCAGAATATTGCGTTTGCCGGAATAGGCATACCCTTAAATGTTGTGGTTTGTGTTGTGTCAACGTTGAATTTTGCAAGTCGTAATGCTCCAAAAATAGCAACAAGAAATGCGGAGTAGTTGTAAATTATCCCCGGATTGTAATACTCGAGTGTTGCATAGATGAGCATGGAGGGAGCAAGACCGAAACTCACACAATCACTTAATGAGTCGAGTTCTTTACCGATAGGAGAAACCGTATTCAACATACGAGCCACAAGACCATCGCAGAAATCAAATACTGCTGCTAGTGCTATGAAGATAAACGCGACTTGATATCCCATCAATTCTCCATATTGAACCATACTGTTTAATGCATATATGCAGGCAATACAACCCGATAACAGGTTTAAACAAGTTATTGTGTTTGGAATATTATTCTTAATTGATTGTAGCGCTTTCATTTTTGTGATTGTGTTATTTCAAACGTGCAATTTCAGTGATACATCCTTGTGCTTTGTCACCTATTTTTACAAGTATTTCGCTATCGAGAGGCAGATAAATATCCACTCTTGAGCCAAATTTAATAAAACCGATATGTTCATCTACATATACACGTTCACCTTTTTCGGCATAAGTAACAATGCGTCGTGCAATGGCTCCGGCAACTTGACGCATAAGGATTTCATGACCGTTATCGGTTTCTATGACTATTGTTGACCGTTCATTCTCGGTACTTGATTTTGGTAAATAAGCATTGAGAAAACGTCCGCCATGGTGTGTCACATATTTAACAACACCTTCGATGGGTACCCAGTTCGCATGTACGTTGAAAACACTCATAAAAACCGAAACCTGTATTACATTACGTCTCAAGTATTCAGGCTCATAAACTTCTTCAACGGCTACAACTGTTCCATCAACCGAGGATATTACTGTGTTTTTGCGATCTCCTGTATAATGGCGACGAGGTGAACGGAAGAAATTTACTACAAACAGGAATAATATCCCCGAAATGGTTGCAAAAATAATGGGAATTATTTTGTAACCGATGAAAAGAAATGCAAGACCGTTGAACACCAATAAGATGAACAATAGTATAAGAATTATGTTATTTCCTTCACGGTGAATTTTTACTCTCATCTGTAAGTATAGTTTAATCCAACTACAAAGATAGCGTTTTTTCGTTAACGAACAAAAAAAGGTGCTTTTAAGCACCTTTTATGATAAAACTCAAATTATTACTCTTCTTCTTCCTTCATGTTATGGAATACATTCTGAACATCATCGTCGTCTTCAAACTTTTCAAGAAGCTTTTCCAAAACTTCACGTTGTTCGGGTGTGACTTCTTTCAAATCGTTAGGAATACGAACAAATTCAGAACTTTCAATTTCATAACCGTTATCTTCAAGATACTTCTGTATGTTAGAGTTTTCTTCAAAGGCTCCTGAAAGTACGATTGAGTTTTCGTCCTGTTCAACTTCGTCTACGCCATAGTCGATTAGTTCAAGTTCAAGATCTTCAACCGAAACGCCTTCTTTAGCCTTAATATGGAACACACACTTGTGCTCAAACAAGAAAGAAAGGCTTCCGCTAGTTCCCAAGCTACCATTGAACTTGTTGAAATAGCTGCGTACGTTGGCTACTGTACGAGTATTGTTATCGGTAGCGGCTTCAACAAGAATTGCGATACCGAAAGGTCCGTATCCTTCATATACGATTTCTTTGTAATCGCTTGCATCTTTATCGGTTGCTTTTTTTATAGCACGTTCAATAGTGTCTTTTGGCATATTGGCAGCCTTGGCATTGGCAAGAAGTGCACGTAGGCGTGCGTTACCGGCAGGATCAGGACCACCGGACTTAACGCAGATAGTGATTTCCTTACCAATACGGGTAAAAGTACGCGACATGTTACCCCAACGTTTTAATTTTCTTGCTTTGCGAAATTCAAATGCTCTTCCCATGAGATATTTTAATTTTTATTTATAATTTCTGTTTAGGTGTGTCATTAACGAAGTTTTGCTCCTACTTCACGTTCAAGATTAGCAATAATTTTGTTCATTACATTGTCTATTTGCTTGTCTTGAAGTGTTTTTTCTGTGTCTTGAAGCGTGATACTTATTGCATAGGATTTCTTGCCTGCTTCAAGATTTTTACCTTCATAAACATCAAATAGGCTTACTCCTTGAAGTAGTTTCTTTTCACTTGCCTTTACTACTTTCTCGATTTGAGAGAAAGAAACGGCTTGATCTACAAGCAGAGCAAGGTCTCGTTTAACTGGCTGTGTCTTTGGTAAATCTGTGAATGTAACTTTCTTTTTCGCTGTCATTTTCACTATTACATCCCAATTGAATTCTCCATAGAATACAGGTTGTTCGATATCCATTTTCTTAAGTAATGCATATTTGACAACTCCTAATGAACCAACTGATTTTCCTCCGCGATTGGTGATATCGAGTTTTGCCGAAAATACATCATCACTTGATTGAGCAATTACGATTTCTCCGGCTCCTATACCAAGGCGTGCAAAAATATTTTCAACGACGGCTTTCAAGTCGAATACTGTAACTTTGGCCTCTTTCTTTGCCCAATTTCCGTCTACATCGTTTCCTGTCATCCAAAGTCCGAGAGCTGTATGTTCCGAGAATGGAGCAAGAACCTTTTCGCTTTGATCGGCTTCCGGATTGAAGCGGTAAACATTTCCAAACTCATACATTTTCAAGTTTGCCATGCGGCGGTTGATGTTATGTGCGATACTTTCAAGCCCGCCGAAGAGCAATGTTTGACGCATGACATTAAGGTCATTACTTAAAGCGTTCATCAACTTGACACAATTATTCTTGGGATAAGCGGTCAAGTCTTCATAATATCCTTCGGCAGTCAATGAGTTGCACATTATTTCGTTGAAACCGCATGCAGTCAATTGTTCTGCAATAAGTTTTTGAAGGTCGTTTTTGATGTCTACAATTGATTTGTAAGATAAGTTGCTGCGTACGCTTTCGTCAAATTCTACATTGTTGTAGCCATATACGCGAAGGATGTCTTCCACCACATCACAAGGTCGTTGCACGTCAACACGATATGTAGGAACAAGAAGCTCAAGTTCTGTATCGCTTTCTTTTACAATCTCTATTTCAAGGCTCTTTAAGATACTCTTTACTGTATCGGTAGGAAGCTCTTTTCCTATAAGAGAGTTTACGTAGTCATAGCTTAATGTTACAGGAAATGCCGGGAAGTCAACAGCTTTTTTATCGACTATTTCACCACAGATTTCACCTCCGGCAAGTTCCTTAACAAGCAATGCAGCAAGTTTAAGGTTGTATATCACGTCGTTAGGATCAATTCCTCTTTCGAAGTGGAATGAAGCGTCGGTGTTTAACCCGAAACGACGCGCCGTTTTGCGGATCCATGTAGGATGGAAATAAGCGGCTTCAAGGAAAATATCGGTTGTTTGTTCTGTTACACCGGAATCAAGACCGCCAAATACACCACCTATACACATAGGTACTTCGGTATTGCATATCATCAAATCACGGTCGGTGAGAGTGCGTTCCACTTCATCCAGTGTGACAAATTTTGTACCTGCTTCTACAGTCTTTACTATCACTTTTTCTCCGGTAACTTTGGCAAGATCAAAGCAGTGAAGAGGTTGCCCCATGCCAAGAAGTATGAAGTTGGTAATATCGACGATATTGTTGATAGGTCGTTGACCTATGGCAGTTAAGTAATTGCGTAACCATTCAGGACTTTCTTGAACTTTCACGTTACGGATGGTTATTCCGCAATAACGAGGACATGCTTCGGTATTTTCTACAATCACATCTACAGCTCCATCGGTCCGGTCGCATTTGAATGCGTCAACATTAGGGCGATGAAGTTGAGCCGGTGTGCTATGAATATTAAGCCAAGCCGAAAGATCGCGTGCTATACCGTAATGAGAACCTCCGTCGATTCGGTTAGGGGTTAAATCCACTTCAAGCACATAATCGTCTTTAACGTTATAATAGTCTTTGGCAAGGGTTCCTGCGGGTATTTCGTCAGGAAGCACGATTATGCCATCGTGTGATTTTCCTACACCGATTTCATCTTCGGCACAAATCATACCGAATGATTCAACTCCGCGAATTTTGGATTTCTTGATGGCAAATTCTTTATCGCCATCGTATAGCTTTGTTCCAACGGTAGCTACGATAACATGTTGTCCTGCCGCTACATTGGGTGCACCGCATACGATTTGGGTGGGGGTACCGTCTCCCAGATTTACTGTGGTGATGTGAAGGTGATCACTATCAGGGTGATTTTCACAAGTAAGCACTTCGCCCACAACAAGACCTTCCAAACCGCCTTTGATTGTTTCAACTTTCTCAATGGTTCCACATTCAAGTCCCAATGAAGTTAATGCGGCTCCCAATTCTTCAGGAGTAAGGTTGAAATCGATATATTCTTTCAGCCAATTATAAGATATATTCATAGTTTTGAGTGTATTTTCTGTTGTTTTCGGCTCATTTTGAGCCAATTTGCCAAAAATCGCACAAATTTACAAAGAAAATTTTACATTCACATCGCTTGCTCAAGTGATTTTTAATATATTTGTGGGAGAATATGAAAAGGATGAAGTTTATAGCTGTGTTGATGGCATTGGTGTTGGCTTATGGTAAAGTCTATGCTGAGATGAATTATGATAAGTTAAATGCCAAGGCTGAACGTTTTGTGCAGTTTCAGGAATGGAATAGTGCAAATGCCATGTATTTGCTTATGCTCGACCGGTGTCAGGCTGAAGCAAAACCTTATTCGCGTGCCATTGTTACAAGCGGATTGCTCGGCGATGATAATGCACAATTGGAATTGCTTGAACGTACGCAGAAAAACGGTGTACCTCTCGATTCGGTTTTCTCCAATGTACGTGATTTTTCATTTGAGATAGGGGAATCGCAAGAGTATGAGCAATTTTTGAGATTGGTTAAGAACCGTCATTCTTGGCTTGCACGTCCCATTAATGTCCGGTTGTTGAATTACTACGATTTTCGTAATGACGCGGTCAATATGGTTGCCGTAGGAAAAGAATTGCTTGTGGCTACTCCAGACGATATCGGGTATCTTGACGCTGTGGCACGTGGGTATATGCTGATGGGCGATTTTGAGAATGGAGCAATAACTTATGACCGAATATTATCTGTCGATGATAGGAACTATGACGCACTTATTGCAATGGGAAATTATTTCTATGCAATGTGGAAATCATCGGAGGGTACACGGTCACAAATGAGTGCCGATAAGGAAAAGGCTCTGGAGTATTTGCAACGTGCAAATGAATTACGGTCAACCCCATACGTCACCGCCGTTATTGAAGAATTAAGTAAATGAATTACTTGTTGCCATTTGTTCGATGATTCTCGGATAGTGGAGGTGTTCCAATGTGTGAATGCGGGCAGCCAAAGTATCGGGAGTGTCGTCGGGTAATACTTCGCATGAGGCTTGGAAAAGGATTTTACCACCGTCTATTTTGTCGGTTACCATGTGAATTGTAATACCGCTTTTCGTTTCTCCCGCTGCAATTACCGTTTCGTGGATGTGATGTCCCCACATGCCTTTACCTCCGTATTTTGGTAATAATGAAGGGTGGATGTTGATTATATGACCTTCGAATGTTGAAATTATGGGATTTTCTATTTTAGCCAAGAAACCGGCTAGAACGATAAGTCCTATTTCTTCTTTTTTTAGAAAATTCACGATTTTGTGAGCTTCCGTCCATTCTTCTTTGGAAAATGTGTGCGAAGGAATTCCTAATGTTGCCATACGCTGATGAACTCCGGCGTTTTGCCTGTTGGACAATACACATTTCACCTTGATGGTGTTGCTCTCTGTAAAATATCGTGCTATGGCTTCGGCGTTGGAGCCGTTTCCCGAAGCAAAAATCGCTATATTTATCATAATGTTTTATTTGACGGTTTGATTTTGTAATAAAGAAAAGTTTGTGATGTTCCACGCATTGTCAGGTAGCTGATAAAAGAGAGCCACAAACGATGATTATCGGGTGTCCCCGGTAAAAAGAAATATATGCCGAAATAAGTAACGGAAGCACAAACAATGGCAATTAGCATACCGCGAGTTTCCGTCATTCCGATGAAAACACCATCCCACACGAATGCAGCTACTCCGGCAAACGGAATTGCCACGCACCACCATCGATAAACCATTGCCCGGTCTATCACCGCAGTGTCGTTGGTGAGCAGGGTGAAAATGTCTTGTAAACCTATTGCATATAATAATGTGAAAACACCTGCCAATCCGAACCCCCAACAGAAAAGACGTCGCACACAGAGAGAACGGTTGGAGTGGTCGCCTGCTCCGGTATATTTACCTATCAATGCTTCGCCTGCAAAGGCAAACCCATCCATAAAATAGGAGAAAAGAATGAAAAGTTGCATTATTATGGTGTTGGCAGCAAGTATTGTATCGCCGTTTCTGGCTCCTTGTGCCGTAAAAAACAATGTTACAAGCATAAGGCACACGCTTCGCACAAAAATATCGCGGTTTACGTTGAAAAAGTGGCTCATGTCGCCAAGTTTCAATGCTTTTCCCCAATCGATATGCTTGAAAATGCTTTTGTGTCGTTTAATGACTAAAAATATGGAAAAAAACAATCCTATATAAGCCGCAATAAGTGTACCAAGTGCAATTCCCGCAAATCCCATGTTACACACGAATACAGCTATCATGCTGGCAATGATGTTTATTACATTCACGCCTATGGATATATACATGGGGCGTGTGGAATCCTGCATGCCCAGAAACCAACCATGTATTGCCATTGTGGAGAGAATGGCGGGAGCATTCCACACGCATATACGGAAATAGGTCGTTGCAAGTTTTTGAACTTCGGGTGAAGGTGCAATAAGAGCAAATGCAATCCATTGGACAGGGTATTGCAATATGATTATCGTCAGTGCTATGATTAATGCCAACGATATGGCACGTATCAGTGTGGAACCGGCAAGAGTAAAATCCCTGCTTCCATAAGCCTGAGCAGTGATACCCGATGTACCCATACGCAGGAATCCGAAGTTCCAGTAGATGAGATTGAATATCATCGAACCAACCGATATGGCTCCTATGTATTCGGTCTTTCCCAGATGTCCGGCAATTCCGGTATCGATAAAACCAAGTAAAGGTACGGTGATATTGGCAATGATTGCCGGCAATGCAATATGTAATATGCTTTTGTTCAATCTATCGGCTTATAATTGTAAAATATTCTTCACGGCGTTAAGTATTCCGTCTTCATCGACCGATGTAGTGACAAAGTCGGCTGCCACTTTCACGTCATCGTTGGCATTACCCATAGCCACGCCTATACCGGCATGTTTTATCATATCGATGTCGTTGCCGCCGTCACCTATAGCCATCGTTTCTTCAAGCGAGATTCTGTAATGTTTGATGATTTTGTCTATTCCGGCACTTTTGCTGCTATCTTTGGGTATGATATCATAAAAATCGGGACTCCAACGCATGGAAGCGCAACCGGGCATGAAACGTTCACTTAATTGCAGTTCTTTTTCTTCTTCGCGGTTGAGAAATACTCCAAGCTGATACACATCCTCTTTTGAGCATAGTGACATCGGTATTATTGGCGGTACCGGAACATTCACGTTTGCCCAAGCCGCTTCCACTATGGTATTTGTTTCGGTCATTGTTTCATGATCGGCATATACAAACTCGACCGGGAACGGGCGAGAACGATGAAATATGGCAAGACGTTCCAAATCCTCTACGGGAATGCAATTTTTGTGTATGATAAGACAGTCACCGGTTATGCAACAACTGCCGTTGAGGGTGATGTAACCGTCAAATTTCGGGAAATCTCCTATTTTTTCTATTTGCGTCCATGAACGCCCTGTTGCGATGAACGTTTTAATACCCTTTTGCTTTAATAGATGTAAAGCATGCAGGGCAGATTCGGGAATGCGATGTGTCTTGAACGACACAAGGGTCCCATCAATATCAAAAAATACAGCCTTTATCATGATGGTGCAAAAATACTACAAAAATAACTTTTATGAATAATGTTACGGAATGAATAGGGGTGGTGTGTTCCAAAAATCACTATTTTTTGTATAAAATACAGTAGCGTTTTACGGTGTTTGCAGAGTTTACTATCTTTGCACCAAAATAAATGGTTTATGCGTATAGGGAATATTGATTTGGGAGAAAAACCGGTGCTTCTTGCACCTATGGAAGACGTGACGGATCCATCGTTTCGTCTCATTTGTAAGGAACAGGGTGCCGACATGGTGTACACGGAGTTTGTGAGTGCCGACGCACTCATTCGCAACATCAGTGCCACCACACGAAAGCTCTCAATCGATAGCGCTGAACGCCCTGCCGCCATACAGATATATGGTAAAGAGGTGGAACCGATGGTTGAGGCGGCACGGATAGCCGAAGCGGCAGGTCCCGACGTGTTGGATATCAACTTCGGTTGTCCTGTGAAGAAAGTGGCGTCCAAAGGTGCCGGTTCGGGAATGCTCCGCAATGTACCTTTATTGCTTGAGATTACTCGTGCAGTGGTGAATGCGGTGAAAATTCCGGTAACGGTAAAAACCCGGTTGGGATGGGATTGCAATAATAAAATAATAGTGGAACTTGCCGAACAATTACAAGATTGCGGTATCCGTGCTTTGACTATTCATGGGCGTACCCGCAGCCAAATGTACACGGGTGAAGCCGATTGGACTTTGATAGGTGAGGTGAAGAATAATCCTCGCATGAAAATTCCGATAATAGGCAATGGTGATATAACCACTCCTGAAAAACTTGCCGAGTATTATGACCGTTACGGAGTGGATGGTATAATGGTGGGACGGGCTTCGATAGGCGCACCGTGGATTTTTCGTGAAATGAAGCATTATCTTACTCACGGAACCCCGATAGAACCTATCTCGGCTAAAGAGAAGTTGGAATTATTACGCCGACAGATACGTGAGAGTATAGACCGAATAGATGAATATCGCGGTATTTTACACATTCGCCGTCACTTGGCAGCTACGCCACTGTTTAAGGGGATTCCGAATTTTCGTGAAACTCGTATAGCGATGTTGAAAGCTAATACTTATGCCGAACTAGATGCGATTCTGAATTTTGTGGAAGAAAAGTATTTGTAATTGATATAGATAATATGAATGCAGAGATGAAAAAGATATTGATGATTATGACATTGCTTATGTCGATGCCAGTCATAAATGCTCAAGAAATGCAGAGTTTTACTGTGAAAGTGGGTGATTTTACCCAACTTTCGGTGGTTGACGATATAAATGTGGTGTATGAGTGTAAACCCGATTCCACCGGATATGCCAAATTCACAGCTGATACAGATATGGCAAATCAGATGATTTTTACCAATAACAAGAAAGGTAGATTATCGATTTCGGTGGGTTCAGACAGTGTTTATACCAAGCATTTGCCTACAATAGTGGTATATTCAGCCTTTTTGCAGAGTGCTGAAAACTTTGGTGACAGTACGCTTCATGTGAAAAGCATAGCTCCGGCTCCTAAGATGAAGTTTAAGTTGGTTGATAATGGCTCTATTGTGGCTGACAAAGTGGAAACTACCGATTTGACTTTGGAAATACTTACCGGAAAAGGATTGATTCAAGTGAATGGCAAATGTACCGATTTGAATGTGAAGAATACCGGAAAAGGAACGATAAAAACCGAAGAACTATTGGCAGAAAATGTGAATTGTCGCATTGTAGGTACCGGAAAAGTGTATTGCCATGTAAATGGCGGTTCGTTAATGCTAAAAGGTACCGGAACAGGCAAGTTATACTATAAAGGAAAGCCTTCAAGTGTGAAACAACGACAATTGGGAACATTGAAAGCCATAAGTCTTGACGAAACAAAAGAACAACCATAACATATACAATAATTCCCTATAAACCAATGTGAGCAGTCTGCCGTGATGGCATGCTGCTCATAAATTTTTCCTATTTTTGTGAAATAAGGGTTTCAGCGATAAGCCAATCGGTAGGAGTGTCAAGATCGATAGAATGCTCTGCATTCATTTCATACATGCGACGTCGTGTAAACTTGCCAAGAGTCCTTTTGCGAAGCGATTCGACATTGATTACATACACAGCTCCGTTGTATTCCCACACCTTAGGTGCGTCTTGGCGACGTGTGAAGTTTCCTTCTCCCTTTGAAATGTGAAGGAATCCGTTTTCATCGGTTTCAAAAGCATTATAATAGGGGTTGGTTGTAGCCTGTTTTACGCTTACCACCATATCTATGTCAGGACTGTACAGATTCAAGCATGCCTGTACGTCGTCAACGGTACGAAATGGCGATGTTGGCTGAAGCAATACCAACGTGTCGTAGTGAACGCCATTGCTCTCATAAAAATCAAGAGCATGAAGCAATACTTCATAGGTCCCGCTTTGGTCAGTGGCAAGTTCCGGGGGGCGAACAAACGGCACTTTAAGCCCCATATTTTCCACAGTGTTGATGATTTTAGGGTCATCGGTGGTAACACAGATGTCTTTATCTTCGGCAAGTTGCCTTGCCACATCTATGGAATAGCCTATCAACGGTTTACCGGCAAGCGGCTTGATGTTTTTGCCGGGAATACCTTTACTGCCTCCGCGTGCCGGAATTATGTATAGTGTTTTCATTATTTAATGTCATGAAATGGTTTTCGGATGATGTCGTCTAGTGGAAATGTTGTAACTGTTTCCACTATTTTATTTAGGGTGTCGGGTTGTTCGTAAGGGTTTTGAATAGTTTTTGTCCGATTACGTTCTTGAGGAGATAAGACGCGGTCGAGTCCCGAACAGATTTCTTCAAAAGATACACCGCAGTCGATTACAGAGTCGGCATGTTGACGTCCTTGTTGGCGAATACCGATATTCAGTGTGGGTATGTGCATGGAAGGTACTTCGAGAATACCGCTTGACGAATTACCCACAACGGCTGCAACGCACTTAAGCACTGATAAATAGCGACGTGCACCGAGAGATGGGAAAACAACGCTTCTTTCGGGATGACGTGTTACGAAATCTTCGATTAATTCGATGATAACTCGCCCGCTTGGGTCATTGTTGGGGTAAGAGAACAATATTTTCACATCGGGATGTTGTTCCAGTGCCTTCAATAGATTTCTGCATTGTTCAGCAGGTGACATTTCATCAAGAGTGGAAGGGTGGAATGTTACAAATACCGATTCTTCGGGAATCGTTGTTCCTAAATTCTCTTCTAATTCTTCACGTGACATGAAATAGGTGTGATTGATGTTATACACACCTATTGCACCTGTATTGAACACATGATCGGGATTTTCTCCAAGTTGAATCACACGGTTTCGAGCTTCCTCGGTTGAGGTGAAATGCAAGTGACTCATTTTTGTGATGGAATGGCGAATACTTTCGTCAAATGCACCTTGTGTGACCTCTCCACCATGCATGTGTGCCACCGGAATGCGGTAAATAAGAGCAGTGGCTGCCACAGCGAGCATTTCGTATCGGTCTCCTAAGATGAGTAACAAATCGGGACGTAACGTCTCAAATGCTTGAGACAGACCCCTCATGCAGTCACTCATAGCCGTTACAGTACCTGCAGGAGTATCGGTTTCGGTATTCATCGGTACTTTGTAATCTATATGAAGCCCGTCTCGTTCTATTTCCTGCCAAGTGTTACCGAATCTCTCAACCAAGTGCATGTTTGTGGCTATTATTTGAAGCGTCACATCGGTGCGTTTGCTTAGAGCTTTGGCAATACCGCTTAAAAGTCCCCAATCGGCGCGTGTGCTTGTAACTATGCAGATTTTTCGTTTCATGCTACAATTCTATGAGTTCGTCGGGTGAATAATTGCGTGTGGCGGTTGTCCCGAGTACTTCGTTCCATCTCATTGGAGATATACCGTTTCCCGGACGCTTTACTATAATGTTTTCTTCGGTGAACGTTTCACCTTTCTTAATAGCACGTTTTGCAACGATACTTTTACGTGCAATGGTTTTATTGGGAGTTTCGCTGGCAGAAACTTGTTTTATTCCATTGCCAAGAGCTAGTTCTACATTGCGAATCGCTGTAACCATTGCTTTAAGCTCATCGGGTTCAAGTGAGGCATTGTGATCGGGTCCCTCCATGTTGTGGTTAAGGGTAAAATGCTTTTCGATAACGGTTGCACCCAAAGCGACTGCCGATATGGGTATTTCAATGCCTTGAGTGTGATCGCTGTAGCCCACTTTGACACCGAAAGTGTCGGCAATTGTTTTCATTGCTTTCAGGTTTACGTCACACATCGGTGTGGGATATTGCGTGTTACAATGCAATAGAGTGATATTTTCTCTGTTTGCACCATTTTCAAGCAAAACATCAAGTGCATTCTTGATTTCAACATTATCGCACATTCCTGTTGACATGACGATAGGTTGTTGAAAACCGGCAATTTTTGCCAAATATGGATAATTGGTAATTTCTCCACTTGGAATTTTCCATAAATCAAGATTGAAACCGGCAAGCATGTCAATGCTGTCGAAGTCAAAAGCAGTTGAAAGAAATTTCACCCCTTTTTTGCGGCAATAATCGATTAATTCAAGGTGTTGAGCCTCATTGAGTTCCAAACGTTTAAGCATGGCAAATTGTGATACCTCATTTGTTGCCGATTTTTGATATTCGGCTGTAGGTGCGTCGGCAGAAACAAGATTTTCGGTCTTGAACGTTTGGAATTTAACGTAATCCACACCGGCTTCGGCAGCAGCGTCGATAAGTCCTTTCGCTATTGCCATATCACCGTTGTGATTCACCCCTGCTTCCGCTATAATTATTGTCTTTCCCATATCAAGGTACAAATTTAAGAAAATAATTGAAAATACTTAGTTTTTATTCCAAGCGGTGAGGAAGTCGGTTTCGGTGATGTGCTCTTTGTATTTCCAATTGATTTCCCAGAACTTGCGAGCATGGAATGTGTAACCATTCTTTTCCGGCTCTTCTTGAGTGAGCCTTGTTGTACCTTGTGAAGTGACAATCATTTCTCGATGTATATCTTCGCCTATGTAGTGAAAATAGCACTCGTTTCCGTCAATAGTATGTTTAACATAGCTATGTACACCCTCTATAGGACGTCGCTTGATAATGTCATATTCTATAGCAGAAGAACGATAATAACCATTTTCGATTCTATACAGAACATGTGAATATGGCATAACTCCTCCAAGTTCTAGTATCTCTATATCTTCTGTCATTAAATTAACATCACTTTCATATTTTCCATTAACATACCACGTAGTCCAATTCTCTAAAGGGCTGACAGATATAAATTCTAAAATGCCATTTTCTTGCTTTAATCTCGTTTTACAAAAAGTTCCAAATTTTACATTTGTAAGATTATAAGGCTCTTTCGGTTTTAATCTTCCTACCTTATACCAAGCGTTATATTCCAATCCAACCCTTATAAACGTATGCGTATAGAAAAGCACACTATCCTGTACTATTTCTGTAAGAATAGGCTCATAATCTAACGAATAACGTGTCTTAAATGCTCTTATTACATCGCTATTCAACAAATTAATATCTCTATCTATGAATTGAAAGTAACATTTATATTTTCCTTCTATTTCCACACAGAATATATCGCCTTTATTTATCAATACTCTTTTTGCCATAATTATTTTATATCAAATTTTATAATCTTTAAATCATTCCAACAACGTTTATTTATAGAATTAATTTTATTATATAAATATCCACCTTGAGACTTAAATCCAAACATATTAATATAACGCTGTTCCCATATTCGTGCTTCAATCCTAGTTAAATTCTCCATTTCTATAAAATACTTAAAATTAGCTCGTTCTGTACCGGATCGTAAATGTTCTGCAAATCTTATATTTGGATCTCTTTTTGTTATTCCTACATATCTAACAGTAACATCATCTTCATCAAGTCCAATATATAGAGAATAATTTCGTTCCTGCATTTTTGTATCACCTACAATACTTGCACGAAGAGTTTCATCTGATTCATTTGCAACTTGTGTCGAAGATTGTTGGGCAGTATTATTTGTGGCACTGATTGGTTCCGTAACAAGTGATTGTTGTGCCGGTTTTAAATCTTTTCCTGTCCAAAAGTTTTTACCATTTACCTTAGCTGCAATACCATTCATGACTCCCCCCATAGCTGCACCGCTTACGATCCCTACTGCATACTGATCGAATGTCATGAATGGGTCTCCAAAATATAAAGAATTACCACCACTAAGAATAGGCATTGATACAGCAGTACTTACGGCACCACTTGCCGCACCAGCCAAGAATCCCCCGGCTCCGAGTACAGTCGCCGATCCTCCTGCCAAACCAAACGCCCATGCTCCGGTTACTGCACTTACGCCACCGGCTAATGCTCCGATGCCAAACGCGGCAAAGCCATCGCCCCAACTGTGCAGTTGGCCTGCCAAACCTTTTGCCACGACATTGGCAATTCCTCCAATTACGGCTCCGATTGCCAATTCCAAAAAGAATTCGCCGGATTGATCGGTATAGCGGAAGGGATTGTTCATCGCGTAGGTGTAGCGATTGAAGTTTTGGGACAGGTCGGGTGCTTGAACGAATGGGTCGGGTGACAGGAAGCGTCCCAATACAGGATCGTACATGCGGGCGTTCATGTTGATAAGTCCGTGCCATGTCAAGTGTTCATGTCCGGTATATCCTCGCCCTATCATCAATGCCGGTTCGTTGCCCGGTGTATATATGGAATTAAGCAAAGGATTACGCAAGCGTCCCCAAGGGTCATAGCTCAGTTCCTGCTCGACATCGCCAACGTCGTCGGTTATATGTGTTATGCTTCCCAAATAATCACGATGAATAAAATGCAAACTTTCTCCTGTGTTATCCTTTATAAGTACTGCCGGAGCTGTGTAATAATCACCGCCTAAATACAATCTCTCCGTAACATTATCTGTAGTATCCACAACCATTTCATAACAACTACCTAAGTAATAATTTTCAATACTACCTACAGTTTGTTTCCATATCGACATTTTCACTCTTTCATAATCACTATTATAAGTAAACTGAGTGAAATAATCTCCTTCGGATATATATTGAGTACGATTAAATGATGTGTATGCTATATTTTGGGTGTTTTGTGATATTGTCGTTCCGGATAGGCTTACATCGGTTATTGCATAGGGCTTGTCTGTATTGTTATATTCAAAAGTACCTACATCTGCTTTTTCTATAATATTTCCTTTTACATCATAATGTATATAGCCGGAAAATCCGCCTGCCAAACGGTTAAGATTGTCATAATAATACTCTTCTACCAAAGTTGTTGGTCTTGTGTTTCGTTGTTCCAGATTTCCCGTTAGTGGATTAAACTGATACGATTCTCTCTTGATAATATTACCTAAATAGTTTCGTGCAATTCGACTTGCTGGCAACCCATATTGAGTATATGTATATTCTCGTTTACCCGCAACTGTTTCAATCATTGTTGGTAATCCGAACTCATTTTCAGCTCTTAAGACATAAATAGGAGAACTATTATTATAAAAAATCTGTGTCAAATGACCATTGGAATAATGATATGACTCTGTTGCCAATTCACCATTAAAAGACCGACTTCTTACTGTGGATAAATTTCCTTCCGAATAAGTATAATTCTTTTTTAAGAATAATTCTCTATCATCATCTTGGTCTTCATATCCTTCGATAGCTTCTTCTAATCTACCATATTCATCGTATAGAAAAAATTTATATGTCCCATTATCGGAATCAACAATAGAAAGTTCATTATAATCATTGTAAAGATATAATGTTTCCATTTCTCTAATAGTAGATTTTATTAATCTGTTATAGTCGTCATATTCATAGACGGTGCTGTCGCCTCGTGCATTTACTTCCTTTGATACATTGCCTGCAGTGTCATAGTGGTATGTAGTCAAGCCATGACTTGGGTCATTGATTGAAGTACGACGGCGATATTCGTCATATCCGAATGTGATTGTCACATCTCCGGGTGCTACAATCGACGAGGGTTGACCGTCGACCCACAAATTATATGTAACAGTGCCGGCAGCGTCTTCCACCGTTATAAGGTTACCATGTGAATCGTAATCGCGAGTTATGCTCACTCCGTCTTCGACAGTAGTGACTTTAGTACCATTATAGGCATAGGTCGTGGTGCGTCCCGACGCTTCGGTATAGGCGATAACTCTATCATGCTCGTCGTAAGTGTAAACATTCCATAGGCTTGCCGAGCCGGTCTTGTATGGTAGCGATTCTTTCTCTAATTTTCCTTTGCTGTTATAGACCTTATCTACATAAATAATCGAGCCATCGAATCGTACAGTTCCCCTGCGTACTTCTCGATTCAATGCGTCATAATATACTGTTTCGGCGGGTTGTCCTGTCTCCGATGTAGTGATGGAGTATAATTCTCCGTCACGGTCGGTACTCCAAGTATATTTTATGGTCTTTTTAGTGCCATCGGGATAAACTGTCAAGGTGTCTCTGCCAAAAGAATCGTATGCGTAGGTCGTTACATTGTTGCGTTTGTCTTTAGAGGATGATACTCGTCCTTTTTCATCAAAAAAATATTCTTTGGTAAGTCCCATCGGGTTGGTCTCTTTTATAAGCCTACCGTAAGAATCATAATTATAGGATGTAAGATGTGACACACTTGATGAATAGGGCGTTACATTTTTTGAAAGGGTATTTCCGCAACTGTCGTACATGAAAACGGTGATGTCAGTTTGATTTTCGCCGATATAATGAATCTTCACATTGGGGTAGCCATTGGAGCCTGCCGGAATGAATATTCGTTCTTGGTGGGTTTCTCCTTCTTTATGACGTTTAGAGAGTTGTTCTGCCAAGTTGCCCAACAAATAGCCGTCGCCAACGGTAGTGTTATGGTTGTAAGTGTTGGTCTTGTTTGCCGCCGAACCATCCGGGAAATAGGTTGATACGTAAGTGGGATAGCCATAATCATCATTGTCTATCATTGTGGGTTGTGATGTCCCTTTCAGCAAGTCTTCTTCTATTTTACTGTCTAAGACTATTCTTAGTGTTCCGTTTGCTCGTCGGGAAACGGTATAATTATATGTATTTCGGCTCTCAGGTGTAACAACTTTTATTAAATTGCCATATTGATATGGAGCATAAGTGAATACTTTTGTTCGGTTGTGATTATCGACGCTTGTTATGATCTCAAAGCCACAGAAGCCAAGACCTTGGCGGTGAAAAACGGCATTTTGATAAGTGTAATTAACCATTTCTACCGAACTTCCATTGACAAATGTCTCGGTAGAAGCCAATACGCATAAAGGCTCCTGTATATTTACGTATGGAAATACGGCTCCACTTCCTTTGGTGTAAAATCCCGATTCGGTGCTTGTCGCATCTATTTTACGATATATATTGCGTTCAACCACACCCAAACTGTTTGCCATTCCGGTAATAAGAGACTCTTTATTATAATCATGATTGGCGGAATAACATTTGGCTTTACTATCTCTAAATGCAACAACTTGAGTAAATAGATTATGTGTATTAACATTTGTGGGAAGCATTACCGAAAATTCTTCAGGAAAACCATAATAACCGTTTTCCACTCCGAATTTGTTGTTTTTGACAAAATACACATAAAATCCGTATTTGCCGTATTTTAAAATGTCACTTATTCCGTCATTGTTTACATCTTGCGTTATATATCCACACTCATCGTTGTCCTCATAGTCTATGGCAGTAAAACGATAAGATTGAAATTGTCCGTCACCTTTGGAATTCAGCATGGTCCAATATTTATCGGTAGCGGAGCCTGCCGGTGGAGATAACAGCATATCAATAAGACCATCACCGTTAAATTCACCAAACAATAGTTCTCGGTTTTGCAAAACGCTGTTTGATAACAATGTAGTTCCCACTTTTTGTCTCATCTTGATTGATGAACCCGATGTATCAAAATAATACATTGTTATATTATAATCATTGATATGGCAAACATCGGTTTTGCCGTCTCCATCATAGTCCAGAACAAACAGTTTATCGGTATTGAGCTTTGCTGTTTCTACATCGGTGGAATCACTGCCTATCCATAGAAATTCCACATCGTAATCGAATACATGATTCTCATAGAGTGTTTTTCCATTAACAATATCAAATATGTACACTTTTGATGGTAGTGATGTATCTCCAAACGGTTCGTTTGCCGACACTGCCATGATTTCTTGTTTTCCATCGCCGTTGAAATCACCTACATGATAAAATTTGGGTTGAATACTCAATTTCCCGTTTCCTCCGTTATATACCGTTGAAAGTGTGTAACTTCGATTATATACTTCCAATGGAGTGGAAAATATTCCTACTTTATATGCTTTAAATGTTATTTGGTCTTTCCCGTTTACTACACTGTTGTTTACTTTTATGAGATATTCTTGTTGGGTTCCGTCTAAATCGGCTGTCAATAAGTCTATAAATCCTGTTTCGGTTGTTATTTCTTGTCCTGCTTGTGTGATAGATTTTCCTATACCACTGTAAATAAATATTTTCTCATCACCTTCATAGTAATTATTGAAATAACGGTATTCTATATCGTTATAGTCTCCTGCTGCTCCAAGTATTTTTGTATATGTGGGATAATTCGGGTACACTGCCAATCCGTCATCTCCCGCATCATAATTGAACTTACCGCGTGTATATTTTATTTCATCACGTTCGGTAAATGGGTAGTAGCCAGACAGTATCGTTTGATTTGTTTCAAATATTGTCTTGCCGATACGTGTATCATAATAAAAACATATTGGATTAAAAGATTCATTTCCTGCAGTATAATCGATTTGTGAAACAACAGAAAAATTATTTTGTGTGGTGTGAGTAAGTGTATAGGTATTCAGTATATCTGTTCCCAATTTGCATGATATGCTTTTCAGTAAATTGGTATTGGAGATATTCAATCCTCCTCTGAATAAACAGATAGGGTCAGGACGATCTGTTGAATATTCAAATGTTACGGAAACGCCGTTATAGGAAATCTCGGAAAGTGTGTAATTGTTGTTTGCTGAAGTATAGGTATAATTTATGGTATTTCCTTTTATATCCGAAAGTGATACAAGAGGATAGATCAAGTGATTTTCCGTATTGGAAGAATACCCGAAGACTCCTTTTTTTCCATCAGGATAGTAAACCTCAAAATAGGTTATGGCACCACCTTTTTTATAACCCTTAACTTTGATGTTTCCTCTTTCGCTTTCATAGATATTATAACCGCTTTCTTCACTTAGCGTAATCAATCTGTTCCCATCCAACATGAATACATCGGTAGTATTCATGGCTATCCCCGATACAAAACTGTCATTTACAATATTTCTCACTCCACGAGATATTGCCGGGACTCCCGTCAAAGACCATCCTACGCCTACTACTCCGTTCTCTCCTTGACTGTTATAAGACAATGAAAGAGTGGGAGTCATTCCATTCATGCCGGGATATAAATCAATCGGTATTTCATACGTTTTTGCTCCTGTTGGAGATGTTCCGGACTTTATTGGTATTTGTCCTATACTTTTATTTAAGTCCAAAGATACCGATGTAGGTGTTTCACTATATTCAGCCGAACTGACAACCGGAACATTGCAACTTGCAACATGTTCGGATATCTGTGTACTATCAAGATATACAGGATATATGCGAGGATAGCGAACGGAGAGTATTGAATCTATTGTCAAACTGTCCATTACCTCTTGAGCCGACATATTTAAGAAACATGACAGACACACCAATAATGAAACTATCTGCAATAGACGTTTTTTCATGATTTATTTCTTAATAATTTTCCAAACCGATTTACTATTGTTCAACTCTATGTTGAGCAAATATATACCATTCGATTCACCGCTCAAATCTATTTCGGTAGTCGATGAATTAACAGAAATTTCCTGTATTAGCGAGCCTTTTAATGAATATAAGGTAAAGATACATTTATCAGTAGTTTCCCATCCCGATATCTCGGTTTTCAGTATTCCGTCTGTAGGATTCGGGTATATTTTGATTTGTTTTTCCGATAATGTTTCGCTTAATGGCTTTTCGGTGTTTTCGATTGAACGAGACAGCACAATTTCACGTTTTATGCGGTTACCCGCCACGTCATAACTATAATTTACAACCACTTGTGACTGCAAAATAAATACAACTATGATTAATAATGTGAGTTTTGTTAAGTTTTTCATGTTTTGAAGTTTTAAGAGTTGTTATTTTATGGGTTTAGCGGGGATACCGCAGTAGGTGCCGGATTGTGTTATGTCGTGGATTACGACAGAACCTGCTCCTATTATGGAATCTTTGGCTATATGTATAACATTGGCTATTGTTGCGTGACTGCCTATGAATGTGTCGTTTTCTATGGTTGAAGCTCCGTTTATGATTGCTCCTGTTGAGACATGTACGAAATTACCTACTTTGCAATCGTGTTCCACTATGGCACCTGTGTTTATAATGGTGTTTTCGCCTATTGAGGAGTCGGAATTTATCACGGTATTGTGCATTATAACTGTTCCTTGACCGATGTTGACTCCTGCGGCAATATGTGCGGTATCGGCTATTATAGGCGTAGCAAGTTTTCCTCCTGCTTGAATTATTTTTTCGGCTAATTTATGGCGTATGACAGATGTCTTTATCTGTCCTACGGTAATAATAAATTCTACATTGTTGCAAACGAAGTCGGACAAGTTATCGTCGTTACCGATAACAGGGATATCTAAAACGGAGGAACCTGTGGGTAATGCATTATCAATAATACCCAAAATGGAACGTCCAGCCGATATTGCCACATCAATAACAGCTTTGCAATGTCCGCCTCCTCCAACAAGTATCAATTTTTTCTCTCCCATAATTCCTCCTTTCTAACTGAGGTAAGTCTCGCTACCGTGCGCCAGCCTATGGCTGACACGCACTGCTCGCTTACACTCGATTTTGCAAGCAAAATTCCTAATTCCAAATTCCTCACTTATTATACATGTTTGCCTTATATTTGGCTAGGTTTTCTTTCTTAGAGAACCATTCGATAGTTTCGGTCAAACCTTGTTCTATGCTGTATTGTGGTCGCCAATCGGTAAGTGTGGTAATTTTGGTGTTATCGCCCCATAGACGGAATACTTCCGATTTGGAAGGGCGTATCCGGTCAGGGTCTTGTACCCAATTCACATCGGCATTCATCAGGTGTGCGATGGTTTTAAGTGTATTTTCCATCGATATTTCCGAATTTGTGGCGATGTTGATTTCCTGTCCTTCAATACCGGGAGCTTTGGCAAGAGCCAAAAATCCGCGGCACGTATCTTTTACATAGTTGAAATCGCGAGTAGGAGTGAGGTCTCCCACTTTTATTTCTCGTATTCCGTTAGCAATTTGTGTGATAATGGTAGGAATGATGGCACGAGCCGACTGACGCGGTCCGTAAGTGTTGAATGGGCGTGCAATAACTACAGGAAGATTAAATGCGTTATAGAAGCTCATGGCTATGGCATCGGCACCTATCTTTGTTGCCGAATAAGGTGATTGTGGTTGACGAGGGTGTTTTTCGTCAATAGGTACATATTGTGCTGTTCCATAAACTTCGCTGGTAGAAGTTACGATAACACGTTCTACATCCAAATCGCGTGCAGCTTGGCAAATGTTAAGAGTTCCTTTTATGTTTGTATCTACATAGCTGTCGGGAGCTACATAACTATAAGGAATTGCAATTAGAGCTGCGAGGTGTAAAACGGTGTCACAGCCTTTCATGATTTCACGACAATAATTAGGGTCACGTACATCACCACATACAATTTCCAAATTTGGATGATGAATGTCTTCCAACCATCCCCAATAATTGAACGAATTATAAACACTTAAAGCGCGTACATTATATCCTTCGTTAAGCAACAGTTCCACAAGATGTGAGCCTATGAAACCGTCGGCTCCAGTAACCAATACGTTTTTCATATTTTATGTCTAATTTCCACAAAAATAGTTATTCTTTTCGATATAAATATACTATGTTGCTGAAAAACGTTTAGCTGAAGGTTCTTTTATGTTGAATAATTGAGGTTTATTCTTATTAAGCCGGTGATTATCGTGAGTGTAATTCTATTACGGCAAGGTCACTTTTTGTTCCTATACGGAAAGGTGGTCCCCAAAGCGATAGTCCGCTTGAAACCCAAATGTGAGAGTGATTCCATTTTCTATATCCGTGACTTTGTTCATATAGATGGTCGGTAACCAAACTTAGCGGCCATATTTGTCCGTGATGGGTGTGACCACTTAATTGCATATCCACTTTTAGAGAATCCACTTTGGATAATTTGTAAGGTTGATGATCCAAGACTATGACAGGATTATCCATGTCAACCTGCGTTAGTAAATCGCTAAGTTGCTTGCGTTTTCGATTGCTTCTATCGTCTCTACCTATTATTTGTATTCCGTTAGGCAGAACCACAATGCTATCGCGAAGCATGTTAATCGGTGTATTTTTAAGAAAATCGGAGCAAGCATTTATACCACTGATATATTCGTGATTACCGGGAACCATATAGATTCCCATTGGAGCTTTCAGTTTTGAAAGTTCTTTGTCAAATGGCTCTTGTAATAGAGGTTTCAGGTTGTTGTCAATAAGGTCACCCGATATTAGGATTATGTCGGGGTTCTTCGAGTTTATTAATGTTACATAATTCCTCAGTGTAGATAATCCTGTACCATATCCAAGGTGTATATCGCTTACAGACACAATTTTTATGTTTTCGCCTCCAAATTTCTTTTCAAGATTGATGTCGATGTGTTCAATTCTTGGATTTTTGTAATTGATATGTCCGTAAATCAATAAACAACATGTTATGGCAAGGGAGTACCACAAAGTGTTACCCGGTATAGATATAAATATTTTTGCAATATCAAGAACAATAAGGAGTAGAACCATATATAGTAGAAATACCATCCATATAGAACCAATTTGGAACATGTTGCGTAACAGATAATCAGGTATATTAAAGTTTCTCAAGCCGATTGATGCAAATAGAGAAAATGCGATGAACCAAAACAATAATGAGATTAATACTTTGCTCCATATTGGGATACCTATCATGGCTTGCCATATTTTCCAAAACAAATAACCGTTTCCACATAAATAGATTATCGGAACTATAAATATCATTGCTTTCATTTGTTTAATTTCTTTATTATTGCAAAGATAATGGAAATATTTGTTTAAATAGGTTTTGAGTGCTTATAGAGCTACGAAAAAATCGTACTTTATTGATTTAGATGATAAAGGGAATTGTGAATTAACAAAAAATAACAAGATTGAATTTGTGTAACTACGAAATTTTCGTAGTTTTGTGGCGTTGAATTATTATTTAAAAATCTAGACTAAAAAATTATGGAAAAATTGACATTACAAGAAGAAGAAGCAATGATATATATATGGGAAATAGGAGAATGTATCGTGAAAGATATAGTAGGGAAATATCCACCTCCTGTACCGCCATATACAACGATTGCTTCAATAGTGAAAAATTTGGAGCGAAAGAAGTATGTAAAAGCAAAAAGACAGGGAAATACTTACCGCTATACTCCACTTATAAGCGAAAGTGAGTATAAGAGTAAATTTATGAGTGGTTTTGTGCGTAATTATTTTGCCAATTCTTATAAACAAATGGTTTCCTTTTTTGCCAAAGAGCAAAAAATTTCAACCGAAGATTTGAAAGACATCATGAAAATGATAGAAGAAGGTTCCAAGTAAAGTGCAAAAAGAAAATTAATTGAATTAAACCCTAAAGACTATGCTGATATATCTGTTAAAAGTTAATGTGGCGATAGCAATGTTTTATGCTTTTTATAAATTGTTGCTTGGAAGAGACACCTTTTTCGTATGGAGACGAGTGGTATTAATCTCATTTATTGCAGTATCACTTATATTACCGCTACTGAAGGTGGAAGATTGGATGATGTTGCAAGCTCCTGTGACAGAATTGTCAATGGTATATGCAAATGTGGTTTTACCGGAAATAAATTTAAGTCAAGCTACAGAATCTGCGACATGGCAAACAATTTTAATGAATTGGGGTGTAGTGATATATTATGTTATAGCTTTGATTCTTGTTGGTAGATTTGTGACTCAGCTATTAAGTATATTGTTTCTGGCTAAAAGGTGTGAAAAACGTATGATTAACAATGTACCGGTTTACGCATTACAGAAAGATATAGCACCATTCTCCTTTTTCAAGATGATTTTTGTTAATCCGGAATCACATAGTGAAGAAGAATTAAAGGAAATATTAACCCATGAACAAGCTCATGCCAATCAATATCATTCAATAGATGTGATTTTTAGTGAATTAGCTTGTGTTGTGTTTTGGTATAATCCTTTTGTGTGGCTCACGAAAATAGAAATACGTAATAATCTTGAATATATGGCAGATAGCAGAGTGTTACAAGACGGATATGATACGAAAAAATATCAGTACCATTTATTGGGACTGACTTATCAAAAGGCTGCAGCAAACTTATATAATAATTTTAATTATTTACCTTTAAAAAAACGAATTAAAATGATGAACAAGAAAAGAACAAATGAAATCGGCAGAGTTAAATATTTGTTACTTTTGCCGTTGGTGGCAATGTTGCTGATAGGCAATAATATGAATGCTCAAGCGAATGTTACATCTCAAGAGGAAACTCAAACTGTGAAAAAAACTGTTCAAAGTTCCGATAAGGAGGAAATAGTGAAAGTTGCAGAGGTTATGCCTAAATTCCCGGGAGGAGAAGCTGCACTTATGAAATTCTTAATGGAGAATGTCAGGTATCCACAAGAAGCCAAAGAGAAGAATGTACAAGGTGCTGTGATTGCACAGTTTGTAGTACAAGCTGATGGTTCTGTGGGTACAGTAAAAATAGTGAAGAAGGTGGATCCTCTATTAGATGCTGAGGCTGTGCGAGTATTGAAGTCTCTTCCTAAATTTGAGCCGGGTAAAATAGATGGAAAACCTGTGAGTGTGTGGTACACACTACCGATACAGTTTGGTAGATAAGCCAATAACAGCAAGAATCGTTTTTAGAAAGAATAGCCGAAGCGAGTATTTCCACTTCGGCTATTCTTGTTATAGTAATAAATTTGAAAATTTACACTGTTAAGATTTCTTTTTCTTTTGCAGCAAAGATTTCATCAATCTTCTTCATGTATTTGTCGTGCATTTTTTGAACTTTGTCTTCACCGTCCTTTGAAACATCTTCAGGCATACCATTCTTGATAGCTTTCTTTAAACCTTCAATAGCGTCACGGCGAGCATTACGAACCGAGATTTTAGCTTGTTCGGCTTCTCCCTTAGATTGTTTTACAAGAGCCTTACGGCGTTCTTCTGTCAATGGTGGGATGCAGATACGAATCACTTCGCCATTGTTTTCGGGGGTGATACCAAGATCGGAATTAATAATGGCTTTTTCTATTTCCTTGAACATAGCTTTTTCCCAAGGGGTAATTGCTATGGTGCGAGCGTCAGGAACCGAAACATTTGCCACGTTGCTTATAGGTACATTGCTTCCATAGTATTCAACTCGTATTCCGTCAATGATTTTAGCGTTCGCTTTACCTGCGCGGATGTGATCCAGTGCTTCACCTAGATAATCGACAGCAAGTTCCATCTTTTCTTCGGCAGGATTTAAAAAGTCTTTAACTTCACTCATAATATATATTTTTTAATTAATATCTTTAACTCATCATCAATAAACAAGTGTTCCTATTGGTTCTCCGTCAAGCACTTTTTTAAGATTGCCTTTTGTATCCATGTCAAACACAATGATAGGTAACTTATTTTCTTTACACATGGCAGTTGCGGTTAAATCCATAACCTTTAAACCGCGAGTGTAGACTTCATCGTAAGTTATTTTGTCAAATTTTGTTGCTGTCGGATCTTTTTCGGGGTCGGCAGTGTAGATACCGTCAACGCGCGTGCCTTTTAGCATCACGTCGGCTTCAATCTCAATACCTCTTAATGAAGAGCCTGTATCGGTTGTAAAGAATGGATTTCCTGTACCCCCTGCCATAATAGCTACTTTGCCGGCTTTCATAGCTTCGATAGCTTTCCATTTACTGTAATGTTCTCCTATGGGAAACATATTCACAGCTGTGAATACTTGTGCCGGTTGTCCTTCGGTTTCAAGTGCCGAACTTAATGCAAGTGAATTGATTACGGTAGCAAGCATTCCCATTTGATCGCCTTTTACCCGGTCAACACCTTTGGCTGCTCCCGATAGACCTCTGAAGATATTACCACCACCTATTACAATACCAACTTCAACTCCGTTTTGTGCTATTTCTTTGATTTGTTCGGCATAGTCTTTTACACGTTGTGCGTCAATGCCATATCCTTGTGTACCCATGAGTGATTCTCCACTCAATTTGAGCAATATTCTTTTATATTTTTGTGCCATGTTAATGAATTTTTCTAATTCTTTTCACAAAAATAACCTCTTTACACCAACTTTCCAAGAATACATAAAAAAAAGTAACTAGTGAATATTACTTCAGCGTGAGGATAGAGCAGGTTGAGGGGGTGAGGAGTGCGGCACAATCCATAATTTGTTGTGCTGTCAGGGCATTTATATGCTCGGCAAGTTCTCCATCGGTCATCACATTGTTGTGATACAGATAATTTTTACCAAGAGATAATGCCATAGCTTCTTTATTTTCACCGGATACCAATAATTGCCCCAAATACTGGCGTTTGGCTGCTTGTAGAGTTTTTTCGCTAAGAGGTTTTGTTGCCAAGTCGTCGATGATTCGGTTAATTATGCGAAGGCTTGGGGCAACGTGCTGTTCGTCGCTGCCGAAATAGATTTGAAACAATCCGCAGTCACTCAATAATGATAAAGAGGATTCTACAGTATAAGCATAACCAAGTTTTTCGCGAATGGCTACATTAAGCATTGAATTCATGCCGGGACCTCCGAGTATATTATTTAATAAGAATGCGGCATAGCGTCGGTCATCATGCATGGAAAATATCTGTTTGCCTATTATTGTATGCGCCTGATGTGAGTCTATATTTATAGTTTTATTGAAAACAGGAGCTTCTTTGGGTGTTACACGATTAGCTCGGTTCAGCGAGTGATTAAGAATGCCAAGATGTTTCTCTACGATTCTGAAAAGTCGGTCACTCTTGATATTTCCCATAGCAAAAAACACCATATTTTCAGGAACATACTGTGTGTCGAGATAGTGACGGCAGTCGGTCGCCGAAATGTTGTTTAAATCGTGTTCGTTACCTAAAATATTATGTCCCATGGAAGAACCGGCAAATAGCATATCTTCAAAGTCGTCATAGACGGCTTCCATTGGGGTGTCACGATAGGAATCTATTTCTTCCATAACGACTTCGCGTTCTTTGTTAAGTTCGCTTTCGGGAAATTGACTGTTTGCTACAAGGTCGGAAATCAACTCGATGGCACGTTCAAAGTGTTCGCAAGGGAAAATAGAGTATAGGGCAGTTCCTTCTTTAGTGGTGTAAGCATTAAGCTCTCCTCCAATTCGTTCCATTCGATTGAGAATATGCCAAGAACGGCGATGTTTTGTCCCCTTGAAAATAGTATGTTCCACAAAATGGGCAAGACCTGCTTTGTTGGGGAGGTCATCACGACTTCCGGCATTAATGGATAGTCCGCAATAAGCTACACGTGATGACGTAGGTACATGAACAAGTCTTAATCCGTTTGAAAGTATATGAGTATAATATTTTGATTTCATAAGTGTTGTTGCTTCTTTTTACGCCAATTTTTTATGCGATCGATGCCGGCTTTTCCCAATATCAACAAACCGCTATATTGAGTTGTTTTGGCAAGACCGAAAAAGATGAACCATAGTACCCCTTTGGTTGCTGTGCTGATTGGTAATAACATTTGGGCAAATGATATGATATAGCACAGAATGCACACCGCCAATATAATCACTCCGGTACGAAATGAAAGTCCGGCTAGCCATTGTTTAATTTTCAAGAAAGACCTCCTCATATATATTCCAAAACACCTAATTCCTAACTCCTAACTCCTAGCTTACATAGGTACTCATAATGCGGTCCTTCTTTGATAAGTGTTGCTTCAAATCCGCATGCTTCGGCACAACATGCCAAAGTGTCGAAATCGACATATAGACAGTCGAATTTTCCGCCTTTCACACCTTTATAGCGCATTTCATAGTCAACCAATCCGTAGTACTCTCCGTTAAGGTCGATGTCGAAGCTGCCATCTTTGTTTTCATATAGATATTTCAAGTCGCTGGAGTCCATAAGGATTACTCCACCCGGATTGAGCATTTCGCGCATGCGCTCAAAGAATAGCGGCATGTTTTCAAGACGTCCCACTATACCTGAGCCATTCATGAGCATAAGGATTGTATCAAATTTGTCGGTAAATCGAGTGTCAAACATGTTTACCAATCTTGCGTCTTTCACGCCTCGCAATTTCATGGCTTCAACCGATAATGGAGATATTTCCACAGCACATACTTCTTTTCCCATCTCTTGCAGTGCTAATGCATGACAACCGCTACCTGCACCTACGTCAAGTATTTTTCCACTTGCCAAACGTAGTGCTTCCTGCTCAATGTCGGGCATTTCATTGAAAGAACGAAATAGTGTTTCGATGGGCATTTCGTCTTCATCAAACATTGATGACAGCACGCGAAGTCGTGCAGCCTTTCCGGTGTGGGTATAGTCCAAGATTGCTGCACCCATCGGGTCTTTTTTAGGGTCGATAAGTTGGTCACTAAAAGCCATAATCAGTTTTTAATCGTTTGTTCTCGCAAAGATAGCGATATTTTTTTAAGATTATTACTTTTAGTGAGATAATCCCAAATTCACTAAATTTTCCATCCGCTGATGAGCAGAAGAGATATTTCGCATATTTTTGTGTCATATTGATTGTTTCTTTTGATGTAAATGGCATGCTTAAAATTTGAAGATAAATTTTGGTAGTTATGATTAAAATTTATTAGTTTTGCAGACGAAAACTGTGTAAATACACAAAAAAAGTATTTAATATGAGATTTGAAAGAAAACAATACATTGAGAAATTAAATAACAGTAAGCATAACCACTTAATTAAAATTGTGACAGGATTGCGTCGTGTAGGTAAATCATATCTGTTGTTTAAACTTTATAAGCAAAATCTCATTGATAGTGGGGTCTCTGAGGAACATATTATTGAGTTTCAACTTGATTCATTTGCGCACAGGAAGTTTCGAAAAGCTGAAGCATTATATGAAGTGGTAGTAAATTTGTCCAAACGAGATTCGCAGATGTATTATGTTATGATTGATGAAGTTCAAATGTTGGAAGATTTTGTAGATGTTCTCAATGGGTTTCTTCATATTGAAAATATAGATGTTTATGTGACAGGAAGCAATGCTAAATTTTTATCATCGGATATTGTGACGGAATTTAGAGGTCGTGGTGTGCAGATACATCTTCAACCTCTGTCGTTCAAAGAAATAAAGGATAGTTCTATTGAAAATATAGACATATTGTGGCGAGACTATATTTATTATGGTGGACTACCGATGGTCGTGTTGGAGAATGATAAATCTGCAAAAATGGAAATCCTTAATGATTTGCTCAGGGAAACCTATTTAAGCGATATAAAAAATCGAAACAATATAAAAAATGATGCCGAAATGGAGGAATTGTTTTGTCTTTTGGCTTCAAATATTGGTGCATTAACTAATCCCAACAAGTTGGCAAACACATTCATCAGCGAAAAGAAGGTGAATATAAGTCACAACACAATAAAGACGTACATTGATTACTTTATTGATTCGTTTTTAATAAATCGAGCAGTTCGTTTTGATATTAAGGGTAAGAAGTATATTGATACCCCATATAAATACTATTTTGCTGATATGGGATTACGAAATGCCTTATTGAACTTTCGACAAGTAGAACCGACTCATATTATGGAAAATATAATATATAATCATTTGATGAATAAAGGGTATAAAGTCGATGTAGGAAGTATCACATATTTTTATAAAGATACAGAAGGTAAAACCGTGAGAAGCATATTGGAAATAGACTTTGTATGTAATAAAGGAAGTGAACGATTATATATTCAATCAGCTTATTCAATGCTTGATGAAGAGAAGAAAAAACAGGAGCAAAAATCTCTTACTTTGATAGGTGATTCATTTACTAAAATGATACTCACAACCGATAATATACCGGCGTATATATCGGAAAATGGTATCATTATAATGAATGTTTATGAATATCTTCTAAAAGATTAAGCCTATTATTGTTCTAAATAGTTGAGGATACGTCCGCTGATGAGCAGAAGAGATATTTCACATATTTTTGTGTCATATTGAGCTTCAAGAATACGTTCTTCAGCGTCTAAAAGGCTTTTTTGAGCCTCGCGCATTTCAATTCCGGCTAAATCCCCAAGCAAGTTGCGTTCACATGCTATTTCGTGGTTTTCACGAGCAGTTTTTACATTCTCACGTTCAAGTTCGAGCAGACGAAGATTGTTTTCGTAGGCTTGCCAAAGGTCACAGAGGTCGGCATATAGTCCTAATTCCAGATTCTTTTGTTCCAACTCGGCATTTTCAATGGCAATATGAGCATTTCGGCGTTCACGATTGCGGTTGCCGTCAAAGAGTTTCATTCCTATTGTTACACCGAAATCGGCATCCCATTGGCTACGCTTAGAGGTAGAATTGATGTCGTATTTGTTGTAGGTGTAACCATATCCAGCATTTAATTTCAGGTAAGGATAGTCGCGAGAGGAGACGGCTTTCAAATCGAGTTCGGCAAGCGTGCGATTTTGTGCCGCCTTAAGTATAGAAGCGTTGTGTTTTAATGTAGAATTCCATAGGGTGTCAAAATTCAACTTATGTTCTATTGTAATGATGGAATCTACAATGTCAAAAGTTGCTTTTACGTCATGTTCTCCCATAAGTTCTTTAAGTCGGATACGTGAAGAGGCAAGCAATTCACGCTGTTTTATGCTTTCGGTGCGATCGGCATTAAAGTCAACTTGTGCTTGTTTGTATTCCAATTTTGAACCTTGACCTATCACATATCGTTCATAGACAATGCGCATGCGTTCGCGAGATAACGCAACAGCATAATCCAGATTCTTCATGCGTACTTTTTGTTGTACGAAATTGTAGTACTCAGAAGCAATATCGGCAACATAATCTTCAATGGCAATACGAGTTTGAGTCTTACTTTGGCGTTTTAGCTCTTGTAGACGACTGTATTTTGCTTGGATGTTGAATCCGTCGAATATGGTCCAACTAAGATCTACTCCGGCACGCAAAGTATGGTCGGTAACATTACGTTCTTTAGAGACTGTTCCTGTAGCTCGAGTTGTTGAGTTGGTGTTATCAAGCGTACCGGAATAACCTGCCGATAAGTTTACTTCGGGGAGATAGCCGGCATTGGCTATTGTGGCATTATTGGAAGCCACGTTTTCATCATTACGTACAATTTTTAAAGAATAATTGTTTTCAAGCCCTTTGTCGATACAAGATTGTAATGAATTGATTTGGGCTGTTAGAGGCAGAATTGTGGAAACTGCCAAAGCGGTGAAAAATATATATCGTTTCATTATTTGTTCTTTTTCTTGGAAAGATTAGTGGAAACATAAGTGTAAATAGCCGGTACTACATACATCGTGAGCAGGGTAGATACGAGCATACCACCCACAACTGCTGTACCCATTGCAATACGGCTGTTACAGCCTTCTCCGGTAGCAAACATTAATGGCAGTAAACCTAGAATTGTTGACGCACTGGTCATAAGGATAGGGCGCAGACGTTGTGCCGATGCTTCTTTTATTGCAGTGAGTTTGTCCTCGCCGCTAAGTTGGCGTTGGTTGGCAAATTCCACGATTAGAATACCGTTTTTGGCAACAAGTCCTATAAGCATAATGATACCAATTTGACTGAATATGTTCATGGTTTCGTCTCCCAATATCATGAACACAAGAGCTCCGGCTATGGCAAGAGGTACAGTAAGCATAATAACCAATGGATCCTTGAAACTTTCAAATTGAGCCGCAAGAATCAAGTAAATAAGCACAAGCGCAAGTGCGAATGCAAAAATCAGGCTTGAAGAACTTTCTCGGAACTCTTTGGAGTCTCCTGATAAAGCTGTACGGAAAGTATCATCAAGTGTTTCGGCAGCAATTTTATCCATTTCATCAAGTCCTTGACCGATGGTTTTTCCTTCGGCAAGCCCGGCAGAGATGGTAGCGGAACAGAAACGATTATAGCGATAAAGTTTTGGAGGTGCGATACTTTCCACAAGGTCTACAAGATTTTCCATTT
This sequence comes from uncultured Muribaculaceae bacterium, assembly GCA_964613095.1. Taxonomy (GTDB): domain Bacteria; phylum Bacteroidota; class Bacteroidia; order Bacteroidales; family Muribaculaceae; genus RGIG4576. Next base: position 70,778 of record CAZTFX010000004.1, read on the forward strand.
GTATCATTTCTCCATTGGAACTACGCATATAAATGGATTTCAAATTGGCAGGAGCATTGCGCTGTTGTCTATTGATTTCTCCCACAATTTCATATTGTTTTCCATTCAAATAAAGATAACCGAGACGTTGGTCGGCAAGTCCGTATTGAAGGGTTTGTGCTATATCTTTAGTGCTTACTCCCATTATATTTGCCTTTTCTCGATTAATGCTTATACGCAGTTCAGGTTTGCTGAATTTTAGATCGACATCAGCCATTTGGAATGTTGGGTTTTCATAAACTTTAGCCAAAAACTTAGGTAAAACTTCTTGTAGTTTCTCTATGTTTGTTGCTTGAAGAACATATTGTACAGGCATACCGCCACGACGACCACCAAACGATGACCGCTGTTGAACGAATGCACGTGCGTCGGTTTTCTTTTGCACGGCTTTTGACAATTTTTCGGCTACTTCCATTTGTGAATAGTCGCGTTCGTTGATGTCTTTAAGCGATATTTGAATATTACCGCTGCCCGAAGACACGCGAGCCGTGATAAATTCGGCATCGGGCATAATCGAATCGGCAAGGCGATTGATTTCTTCGGTATAGTCACGCATATATTCATAGGTAACCCCCTCCGGTCCGCTTGTTCGTATTGTGATACTGGAACGGTCTTCAAGCGGAGCCGTTTCGGCAGGAATTGTTCCCCACATCCACGCACTTAATCCCAATGCTATCACCATGATGATAATTGCAATTGAACGGTGTTTCAAGAAAGAGTCAAGTGTGCGGGAATAAAAATTGTTCATTGCTTCAAAAAAAGGTTCAGTTTTACGATAAAACCAATTCTTTTTTTCACGACGTACAAGGAGTTTTGTTGCAAGCATGGGTGTAATTGTCAAAGCGGCAAAAGATGAAATTATAACTGTACCTGCCACAACGAAACTGAATTCGCGGAAAAGTCGTCCTGTAGAGCCTTCCATGAATACTATTGGGAGGAATACTGCTACAAGAGTGATTGTGGTTGAAATAACGGCAAAGAAGATTTCTTTAGATCCTTCAATTCCCGCTTCTATCGGTTTCATTCCTCGTTCAATGCGTGTGTAAATGTTTTCGGTCATTACGATGGCATCATCAACGACCAACCCTACCGATAACACGATTGCAAGCATTGACAATACGTTGATTGAGAAACCGGCAAGATACATAATGAAAAAGGCTCCGATAAGAGAAACCGGAATCACGATACATGGAATAAGTGTAACACGCCAATCTCGAAGGAACAAGAAAATGATAAGAATTACAAGTATGAAAGCTTCATATACGGTGCTTTCCACTTCATTGATTGAAGCGCGAATAAATCGGGTGTTGTCAAATCCATAATTGTATTTTACATCATCGGGAAGGTCCTTTTTCATTGTTTCCATACGCTTATGCACAGCGTCGGCAATGTTTATGTGGTTTGCTCCCGGTTGTGGAACTATTGCAACACCAACCATAGGTATTCCGTTCATTTTCATGTAACTTTTCAGGTCGCGTGCACTCAATTCGGCAGTACCGATGTCGCTGAAGCGTACTATTCTTCCATCAACCTCTTTAATTACAAGATTGTTGAATTCTTCGGTAGTGTGCATTTGCCCTAATGTGCGTATTGATAATTCGGTAGTATTGCCTTCGATACTTCCGGAAGGAAGCTCTACGTTCTCTTTGTCAAGGGCGTTTTTAACGTCCATAGGAGTGATTCCGTATCCCGACATCTTTACAGGATCAAGCCACAGACGCATGCAGTAACGTTTTTCTCCCCAAATGGAAACACTGCTTACTTCAGGAATCGTTTGTAATTGTTCTTTTACGGTAAGGTCGGCAATTTCGCTTAATTCAAGAAGAGAACGCTTGTCGCTTTGAATCGCAACCATCATGATAGGCATTGCATCGGCGTCGGCTTTCGACACAGTTGGCGGGTCGCAGTCTTTGGGTAGATTTCGTTGAGCTCGCGACACCTTATCGCGCACGTCATTGGCGGCTGTTTCAAGGTCTACCGAGAGTTCGAATTCTACTGTGATACGGCTTGAACCTTGTTGGCTTACACTGGTAAGAGAACGAATACCGGGAATACCGTTGATGTTTTGCTCCAACGGCTCGGTTATTTGGTTTTCTATAACGTCGGCATTGGCTCCGGCATAAGAACAGGAAACAGATATTATAGGGTTATCTACCGATGGATATTCACGAACTCCCAAACAGGTGTAACCTATGGCTCCGAATAATAGGATAACCAGTGTCATCACTGTGGCGAGAACTGGGCGGCGAATACTTAATTCAGAAATATTCATAACAGATTCAAGAGTTTTTTATTTTACTTCATCAAGGGTTACCTTTTGACCGGTACGGATTTGCATTGTACCGCTGGTGATAACGGTGTCTCCGATGTTCAATCCCGAAATGACTTGAACTTTGTCGGCTGTGCGAATACCTTTTTTGATTTCAGCAGGTTCAGCAACACCGTTTTTATAAAGAAAAACTTTGTCTATACCCATTTCTGATATTATTGCTTCACTTGGAACGGCAATGGTTTGTGCATATTGTTGTGTTGTGAGGGTGATGTTTACGTATCGTCCCGGTACAACTTTACCGTTGGAGTTGTCATAGTGTGCACGTATTTTAAAAGTGCGGGTTTCATCATCGACTCGTGAATCAAGTGCATAAACCTTTGCGTTGTGTTCTTTTAAATCGCCTTCAAGGGTGAATGATAGATTTCCTCCTTCTTTTAATTGGCTTGCGTAGCGTTCAGGTACATTAAATTCAACTTTTAATGGGTTTACCTTGGTGAGCCTTGCTATTGATGTAGAAAGAGAAGCGTATGAACCTAAACTGACGTTACGTAAACCTATAATTCCGTCAAATGGTGCGCGTAGCTCGGTTTGTGCTATGTTGGCTTTTACCAAATCTATTTCAGCCTGTAAGGTTGCAAGGCTTGTTTCAGCCTCTTGGAAAGCCTCTTTACTTACAGCTTCTTTTTCTAAAAGAGCATTTTGGCGATATAGGCGGTCTTGGTGTAGTTTCAACTGCACCTCAAGTTTTTTCAGTTGAGCTTGGAGAGGAGCATCATTAATTTTGGCAAGAAGTTGTCCTTTTTTTACAAAAGAACCTTCTTTAAAATGAATTTCGGTAATTTTTCCTGAAGTTTCAAATGTTAAATCGACTTCTTCATCGGGAAGAAGGCTGCCACTTACAAAAAGTGCGTCTTCAAGGTCTTGTTGTTGTATTTTTATAGCACGCACGTTGAGTGTTTTGCTTTTTTTACCTTTATTGCCTGCTGTCGGCACATCTTTTAGTTCGCTATTTACTTTTGGAGTGAATGAGTAATATCCCAGTCCTGCACAACCTAATACTATGACACCGATAATACTCCATTTAACAGATTTATTCATTGGTATATACTTTGTTTTTGTGTTAATTATTTAAATTAGATACAAATAACGTAAAAAAGTTGAAACGGTTAAAATGTACTTATTTTGTGTGTATGTGTAATAGAATATATAATTGTCTGGTTAGTAAGAGCTTATTGGTAGAATACAAAATAGAATTAAAATGTGTTAATCTTTGTGGTTCGAAAAGATTTTGTATCTTTGCGAAGGATAATCAATTATCCCGTATCAGATTGATACACAGATAGCGAATGTTATGGTAGAAAGTTGTTGGTTACGATTTGGCGACAATTATTTTTCGCGATTGTATATCCCTATCTTTCAGAAATTTACGCATCCATCAAATTGCGATAGGTAATGGATTTGTAACGTGCTATCCTCCTTATTTTTCTCCAAATAGAGTGGTTAATGATTAGCTGTGTACAAAGGTAATAAAAGATTTTGAATTAGCAAAAACGGACTCAAAATGAGATTTATTATCAGTTTATCGCATTCATCGCATCTGCTAATTCTCGAACGTAGTCATTGCGTTTATGGGCGGTGGCTTCGGAAATACGGGTTACCGATTCTTTTTCGTAGGAGATTATGAGGAGGCGGTTTTGGGACATCGCCTCCTCGTATTGTTTTGGTAATTTGCGGTACATACCACGAGCAAGGACAACGATAATACCACATTCTCCTTGAAGAAGGATTTTAAGAACATCACATTCCATCTTGGAGTGGAAGCCACTAACAATGGCAATATCTTTCTGTTTGCTGACCTTCATTGCCCAATCGAGGATTGGGAGTATGGAAAGAGTGGAAATCTTGCGTGAAGCAAGAAATCCAACCTTTCTCATTTTGAGAAGTTTTTTATTCCCTAAGGTTTCCATCATTCACTCATGTATTTATCAGGATTTTTCTGATAATCTTCAAACACAACAGTCATAATTAGCCGGCACATCCGTTTCATCTCAATTAAAATATCTTTATATGGTAGCATGATGTTAAGGCTACTATCTATATTCTGATTCCAATTTATGAAATGAGAACTTGAGTCAATTATTAAATCTGCAATAGGAATAAGAATGCGAAAATGAACGTTTTGTTTATTTGTGTTGTATGTAGTGTATTTATTATCTATAGTTTTATGAACATATACTTGTCTTATTTCACCCCAATCTGAATGTATTGAATCCGATCCTATGCCATATATACTAGAATAAAAATCCTCTTCAGAAAATTCTGCAACTAATTGTTTAAAGTTTTTGCCTCCAAAACTTTTATTCATGTTTTTGAAATCTTCCAAATTGAAATCATCATCAGCTAAATCTAGTAGAAACTTATCATTTCTAACTTTGAAATAACCATTATCCTCACTTGAATGTGAATCAAAAAAATCTTTCCTATTTTTGTAAGAATACAACCGATATGAGCTTTGAGCATCTACCCCATATTTCATTAAGTATCTCATCTTTACGTATGCTTCATATATTATCCTTTGATACAAGAAAATAAGGTGTAATTTATTCTCTTTGTATGCTTGGATATAATCTAAGTAAAGCATAACTTGTTTATGATAAAGCCCAAGAATAGTTGCTTGATTTTTATCATAGACAATGCAATTATCATTAAAAGGGTCGATACATTTATTTGCAACAAACTTCACATTGTCGCAAATAGGGTATATTATAGAATTGTCATCGTCTAAATAAGGACGTATATCATCAATTGTTTTAAATCTATGAAAAGGTGTTATCATATATCAAATTTATTCATTTAGTTCATCGCCCATACGGTACTTGATATCATAGTTAATGATAAAATCCTGCTCTTCGTCCG
>CAZTFX010000005.1:0-61359 GCA_964613095.1 uncultured Muribaculaceae bacterium
AAGCAGTAGCGAGAGCACAAATCATGAATTTGCCATAGGCACACTTGCCGAAGGCGATTATATCATCGAAGTGCAATTGGGAGAAAACTCCTACATAGGAGAATTTATTCTATAAATATAATTATAATTATAATACCGGTAACTATAATTCGAACCACATCGTTAACAGGTGTATTACGAAACACGTAATATGTAATATATCAAACATATAAATCAATATTAAAAAATAATTTAAACTTATATTTTTTAGAAATCATTCAATTTCTAAAAAAATGAGATAATTAACTGTATTTACAAACGTTTAAATTTAAGAGGAAATGAGAAAGTATTCATTAGAAGCTAAAGATCTACTTTCAGAAGCGGAACTTTGTGAAATCAAGGCAGGTTTAGATGCGGTAGATCCTCCTACTCATTGTAGTCTAATATGTGCTACTTGTGTAAGTTGTCCTTCTTCATGTACAAGTTGTACATCATGTACAACTTGTATGTCATCGGCTTTAGATGTTCTCTTTTAGCCAAAAGTAATTGTAAATCGGTATGATACAAATCAAATTTGTATCATACCTGTTTGTTAAATTTTCTCAATAAAAATATATGAAATATATAACGTTAAATCCCAATTATACCTTAAAACCGGATGAAGGTTGTGCTCTTGTGATGGCTAAATTCGTAGGACGTAATTTGTTGAAAGGAATAGATGATTCTTTTACCAATGTTATACATCCTATTTATGCCATGATCCTTAGTTATATCGATGGTGGTGAATATAATGAATGTGTCAAGAATGCTGCCGAGGAAATAGGTGTCAGCTATGATTTAGTGGAAAAATTTGTAAAAACTTTACTTGATAACCCTGATAAAGTGTATTTAAAACATAAAGACGCAATATCCTCATTCCCTCCATATACAATAATTTCAACAGACGAAAGGACACACAATAAAAGATATGTACCTGAACTATTTGATTATGAAATAGCGGATGTGCGGATGAAAAGACATCTCACGCCCTCTTCTATTACTTTGATGTTGAACAATGTATGTGTAACCAATTGTATTTATTGCTATCAAGATCAAAGAAAAAAAGTTCAATGCGGCATTCCATTAGATAGAATAATGGGAATAATACATGAAGCCTACCAACTGCATATCAATACAATAGATGTAATAGGAGGAGAATTCTTTTTATATAAACATTGGAAAGAACTTCTTAAAGAGTTAAGAAAATATGGATATAATCCTTATATTTCAACTAAAATGCCATTGTCGGAAGAAGTTGTTAAGTTTTTATCAGAAGTAAAAATTCATGACATACAAGTATCACTTGATACAGCTATTGAAGACCATTTAATATCATCAATCGGAGTAAAACCCGGATATATTGATAACATGTTGGAAAGCTTGTTACTGCTTGATAAATATTCTGTTCCGGTTAAAGTACATTCTGTATTAACTAAATATAATGATTCTATTGAAGATATTCGGTCTCTTTATGATATACTGAAAAAATTTAACAATATTGTAGATTGGTATTTGGTAAAAGGCGATCCGTCATTGTATCCTAAAGCTGATTATAACGAAATTGAAATAGAAACATCTAAAATGAATGAAGTTATTCGCTATATAACTAATTTAAAACAAACATCAGATTTTATCATTCATTGTCCGGAAATTGTTATAACCGAATCTATGCAAACAACGGAAAATGTATCTGACAATAAAGAAAATACCGGAAATCTTATATACAAATTTCTTGGCAGAAGTTTTTGTAGCGGATTATATTCTTCATTATATATTTTACCTGATGGGCAAGTTACAATATGCGAACAATTATACTGGAATAAAACATTCATTGTTGGAAATGTTTTAAATCAAAGTTTATCAGAAATTTGGAATTCTGATAAAGCTAAATCAATTTTCTTTATAAAACAAGAAGATATTCCAGCAGACTCTTTATGTAGAACTTGTGATATTTATAATGTGTGTCGACCATTAAAACAAGTGTGTTATAGAGAAATCATAAGAAAATATGGAGCAGATAAGTGGTACTATCCTGACGTGAATTGTCCATATTCACAAACTAAAAACAGATGATTATGAGAATATTGTGTTTTATAGTAGCTGTAATTGCTGAATGCGTTTTTTTTTATTTAAATGCTCAAGAAAAAAACACGAATACAGTGCAAGAAATGTCGATGGATACAGTGAAGTTACGAGACGTTGTAGTGACTGCGTCAAAGCCACTTACAAAAATCGATGGTGACGGAATGGTAAGTACCATAGAAGGTACCGCATTGAGTAAACTGGGTAGTGCCAAAGATGTGCTTGGCTTTATACCAGGCATTATCAATAATAATAATGGCTCTATCACGGTATTTGGCAAAGGGACTCCTATTGTGTATCTTAATGGTCGTAAACTTCGAAATCTTGCCGAAATTGAACTTTTAAGTTCATCAAAGGTAAAAGATGTAACATTAATTAATAATCCCGGGGCAAAATATGGGTCAAATGTAAATGCAGTGATTAAAATCACTACAATAAAAGAATTAGGAGATGGATTCTCTATCAATACCAAAACTTCTATAGGCTATAACGACTACCTTTATGGAAAAGAATCGGCAAATATGAATTACCGTAGTGGTGGGCTTGATGTTACAGGAATGTTTGAGTATAACAATACAAGAACAAAAGGATTCAATCGTTATATACAAGATAGTTGGTTGGTAAATCATGAGATGACAAAGTTGTCAATGGATTCAAAAGTTCGTTCACAAGTTTATAATGCACAATTAGGATTAAACTATATAATTTCTCCCAATCATTCATTGGGTGTGTACTATAAAATGGTGGGAAAACTGTCAAAAAATACTTCTTGCAGTGAATCATCTTATTGGATAAATGAACAAAAAGAAGATTATGGCTTTCTTACTCAGAAAAAGGATAACGATTATTACGAACATCTTATAGACGGCTATTACTCAGGGAATATTGGTAAATGGTCGGCAGATTTGACGATTGATGTTATGTGGAAACGTAGCAACGAACGCCAATCGGTAATAGAGGAGAGTGAAACGTTTGAAACGAGATACATAAATAACAGAGATAAAAGTTCGGGACGAATGCTTGCCGGTGAAATTCATCTCAATCGACCTTTTTTAAAAGGAAAGGTTAATTTAGGAGCCGAATACACCGATAGCAGACGTGATGAAGATTTCTTAAACACCGAATCCCTATTGCCCGGTGTGGAAAACACCATAAAAGAGGACAATATAGCATTATACGGAGAAGTTGCACAACAATTAGGAGTGTTTAATCTTATGTTTGGACTTCGTTATGAATATACAAACAGTAATTATTATGAGTTTGGTAAACGAAAATCCGAGCAATCAAGAAAATACAAAGAACTTTTGCCGTCGGCAACGGTGGTTATTCCTCTGAAACAACTTGTATTACAGTTGGGATATTCAAGGAAATATAACAGACCGTTATATTCTCAGCTAAGCAGTTCGATATCATACGCCACCCGATATTTGTATGAAACCGGTAATCCTTTTTTAAAGACGCCTTTTGTTGATAACATAACCATGAATATGAAATATAAGTGGCTTATGCTTATGGCTTCGTATAATCATATCTCCAATAGGATAATAACATCTTGTGAAACATACGATAAAGACCCCTCCATTACATTGCTTAAGAAAGAAAACTCAACCAAATCATTGAATAATCTTCAGGTTATGGCATCGGTCATGCCCGGTTTTATAGGAAAATACTATTATCCGGTTTTAGCCATAGGTGCGGTATCTCAATTCTATGAAACTGAATACAAAGGACAAACCTTAAAAATGAACAGACCAATGATGATTGCTCGTTTTAATAATATATTCTACTTGCCCAATAATTATTTACTTGCAACAAATGTGAGCTACAGAAGTAAAGGTGACAGTGAAAATACAAGATTGGGAAAGTCTTGGCAGATAGATTTATCGGCAACAAAAGTATTTGACAATCATTGGGATGTTAAATTATCCTTGACTGATATTTTCAATACAGCAAAAACCAACAGTTTTACTATATACAGCGATGTGAGAAATGTACATTTGGAAAAGTTGGTAAATACCCGAAAGATTGAGTTATGTGTCGGATATAAATTTAATGTTCCTGCAAAATCAAGATATAAAGGCAAAGGTGCAGGTAATGCAGAAAAACAGCGATTGTAATCATATAATGATGGTGAAAATAATAATTTATGGCAAAGTTCCCATTTATAAAGCAGCATGACGCAATGCAATGTGGCATTGCATGCATGCAGATGGTGTGCAAGCATTATGGAAAGACTTTTTCAACTGAATATCTTTCCGAAATGTGTAATGCCACAGCAGAAGGCGTTTCACTGCTGGGAATAAGCCGTGCCGCCGAGAATGTGGGACTGCACACGGCATGCGGACGCGTGAGTATGGAACAGTTGTCGGAGTGTTCTATGCCTTGTATTCTGCACTGGAATCAGAATCATTTTGTGGTGCTTTATAAGATAAGCAGTAATGGGAAGAAATTTTATGTAGCCGATCCGGGGAAAGGTAAAATATGCTATTCGCGAGAGGAATTTGTGGAGCATTGGATAAGCACGCAATCGGGAGGAGAGGAACGCGGTATAGCAATGTTTCTGGAGCCTACAGAGGATTTCCATAAACACACGAATAGCCGACCTGTGGAGGAGAAACGTTCATTTCGTTTCCTGATGGGCTATGTCGTGCAGTATAAGCGATATTTTTTTCAAATTATATTGGGGCTTATCGTGGGATGTGTGTTGCAACTCATTATGCCATTTCTCACACAGGCGATTGTGGATGTGGGTATAAAACAACACAATATAGGAGTTGTGTGGCTTATTCTACTCGGGGAATTCATGATTGTTGCCGGACGCACGGCAACCGATTTCATTCGTCGGTGGCTGTTACTGCACATAAGCATGCGCATTAACATATCGCTTGTGAGTGACTTTTTCATAAAACTATTGAAGTTGCCGATGTCATTCTTCGATACCAAATTGATGGGTGACCTGCTCCAGCGAAAAAACGATCACGCACGAGTGGAATCGTTCCTTACATCGCAAACGCTTAATGTGATGTTTACCGTAGTGAGTTTTGCGGTATTCGGTGTTGTGCTGTTTATCTACAATAAGCCTATTTTCGGTGTGTTTCTTGCGGGAAGCATTATTTACGGAATATGGATAGTGTTGTTTATGAACAGGAGGAAAGTCCTTGATTATGAACTGTTTGAAAAGCAATCACAGAACAATAACAAGACATATCAGTTCATTACGACGATACAAGAGATAAAATTGCAGGATTGCGAGCAGCGTAGGCGTTGGGAATGGGAGGATGTGCAAGCCGACTTATTTCACATTCAAATGAAAAGCCTGAAACTTACTCAAACTCAAGAGGCAGGGCGTATTTTCATAAACGAAATAAAAAACATTGTAATCACCGCTATGGCGGCAATGGCTGTGATTGAGGGAAACATGTCGCTGGGTGAAATGCTTGCCGTTCAGTATATAATAGGGCAGTTGAACACTCCGGTAGAGCAGTTGATGAACTTCTTTTATTCGTTGCAGGACGTGAAAATAAGTCTTGAACGAATAAATGAAATACATTGCAAAGAAAACGAGGAAATAAAGGAGGGGAAAATAAAGAATTTTGAGAAAAATTCGGTCAAAGACATAGCAATAAAAGATGTGGATTTTAAATATGACATTCATAGTCCGCATAAGACCATCGATAATGTGAACATACATATTCCCGACGGAAAAGTAACGGCTATAGTGGGCGCTTCGGGAAGCGGGAAAACCACCTTGATTAAATTGATGTTGGGATTTTATCCTCTCTTGGGAGGTGAGATACAGGTGGATGGTAAAAACCTGAAAACCTATGATATAGAGTGGTGGAGACGGCAGTGTGGGGTGGTAATGCAGGACGGAGTGATTTTTTCGGAAAGCATAGCACGTAATATTGCCGTAAGTGATGGCGATATTGATGTGGAACGACTTGAAAAAGCTGCAAGAATAGCCTGTGTGCATGACTATGTGATGAGTCTGCCATTGAAATATAATACTATGATAGGACAAGACGGCGTGGGGTTGAGTCAAGGGCAGAAGCAGCGAATATTGATAGCGCGAGCCGTATATAGGAATCCTTCTTTTATATTTTTGGATGAAGCAACCAATGCACTCGACGCAAAGAATGAACGTATGATTGTTGAAAATCTGAACGAGTTCTATCGTGGTCGCACGGTGGTGATAGTAGCTCATCGATTGAGTACGGTGAAAAATGCCGATCAGATAGTGGTGCTTGAAAAAGGAAAGGTCGCAGAATGCGGAACGCACCGCCAATTGGTGGAACGTGGTGGAGTATATTATAACCTTGTTAAAAACCAACTTGAATTGGGAAGTTGACATTTATAAATGTTAAAAAAAGACCAACAAGAGCATGCGGATATGGAAAATAATCGTTCTAAAATAGAATTACGGAGTAAGAAAATAAGAAGTATTATAGGGCTTGAGCCTTCGTGGATGGTACAATGGGGAATAACCATAATCGCCGTAATTGTGGCAATAATTTTGTTAGCAGGATATTATGTTTTTTCCAGTATCGATTTATCCGCCCTATTGGAAATAAACAAAACAGTTTCTTAACCATGTTGTTTTAATAACGTAAATAATTCGCTTTAGACATAAAAAGACTGCCTAACAAATAGACAGTCTCAAGTTGTATTTGCTCATTGAGCTATAATCTTGCGGCTTGTAGTTCCGCACCTATAGCCTGAATCGTGTTGAGGATTTTTGTAGTGGTCTTTTCTGACGCATAAGCCAATCCCGACTTATATTGTCGCATTTTCGACTCATTAATCCCCGCCTTTTTGGCAAATTGAGAGATATTAATCCAATCAAAGTAATTAAAGAATGATTGAATATCGTACTTATATTCGACAGTAATAGATTGCATATCTTCAGTTAAAGTATGACCATCTTCAACTGCCATCTCCTTTGCTTCCTCAATACTTTTAAGGAAGTCTGCTTTGGCTTCTGCTACGGAATAACCATAACCGCCAAAAGCACAATCAAACAATTCATCATCAGAACTAATCTGATAATAATTGTTTTCATTCTTTTCAATAACTGCTCTTACATTCATATTACTATAACAATTTACAAATTTAAAAGCTCACGCATATAATCGTTTGAATTTTTGAGAAAAGGGGGGGCAGGAATTAAATCCCTGCCTTTTCCTTTATGCTTGCCAATGTTTTTGGCTTCAATTCTTCGGTTTTATGGCGTGGCACCGGGAATTTTTTCCCTGTGATGGGGCTGTACCATATATCATGGTTGCTACCATGCCGATAGATTGAGCATCCAGCTCTTGTCAGCAGTCTCAATAATTCGGATACTTTCATATGTCAATGAGCTTTAAATACAATGCAAAGGTAACGATTTTGTTACTGCTGTGCAAATTATTGAGCAATTATTTTTTTTTATAAATGTCATTTTCGCTTTTATTTGATAAGGGGTGAAGAAACGGGTGTCGGAGGGGATTTTTTAGAGAAAGGAAAAGAAAAAGTGTGTTAATAGTTGCATAAGACGTGAATAAAGGTTATTTTTGTAAAATAAATTGAGAAATATTAAATAACTAAATCAAATTAATAATTAAATCTAGAACTACTATGTGGTTAACCAAATCATCTGTAGGTAGAAAGGTCGTTATGTCTTTGACAGGACTTTTCCTAATCCTATTCATTACATTCCACGTACTTATGAATGCTGTAGCTCTATTCTCAATGGAAGGATATGAGGCTATTTGTCATTTCTTGGGTGCGAATTGGTATGCTTTGGCCGGAACTGCAGTAATTGCTGCCGGTGTAGTGCTTCACATTGTTTATGCTTTGTGGTTGACAATCCAGAACCGTAAGGCTCGTGGTAATGACAAGTACGAAGTAACAGATCGTCCAAAGAGTGTAGAATGGGCATCTCAAAACATGCTTGCTCTTGGAATTTTCGTGTTGTGTTTCATGGTATTGCACCTTGTGCAATTTTGGGCAGAAATGCAGCTTCCTGAAATCCAAGAACGTTATCTTGGCGATTATACCGTTGAGGTAATGAGTGGAAAAGAAGCTATTTTTGCTGCATTTGGTCAAGTATGGACTTTACCAATTTACCTAATCGGCTTTGCAGCTCTATGGTTCCACTTGACTCATGGTATTTGGAGTGCATTCCAATCAGTAGGTACTAGCAACAATGTGTGGCTTCCTCGCTGGAAAGCTATTTCTTGGTGGTGGGCTACTATAGTTTGCGGTCTGTTTGCAGTTGAAGCAATCGTATTCACTATTATGGCTTGTGGCTGTTGCTAATTGTCTAATCTTTAAAATTTAAAAGTAATTATGGAAGAAACAAAAAAAGCTGCTCAGCCTGTTATTGATTCAAAAATCCCTGAAGGTCCTGTTGCTGAGAAGTGGACTAACTATAAGGCTCATCAAAAACTAGTAAACCCTGCAAATAAGCGTCGTCTTGATATTATTGTGGTAGGTACAGGTCTTGCCGGTGCTTCGGCTGCTTCTACTCTTGCCGAAATGGGTTTCAATGTGTTGAATTTCTGTATTCAAGATTCACCACGCCGTGCTCACTCTATTGCTGCACAAGGTGGTATTAACGCTGCTAAAAATTATAAAAACGACGGTGACTCTGTTTATCGTTTGTTCTATGATACTGTAAAGGGTGGAGACTATCGTGCTCGTGAAGCTAATGTTTACCGTCTTGCAGAAGTGTCTAATGATATCATCGACCAATGTGTGGCTCAAGGTGTTCCTTTTGCTCGCGAATACGGAGGTCTTCTTGACAACCGTTCTTTCGGTGGTGCTCAAGTAAGCCGTACTTTCTATGCAAAGGGTCAAACAGGACAACAGCTTCTACTAGGTGCATACTCTTCACTTAACCGTCAAATCCAACTTGGTAAGGTTAAGAGTTATAACCGTTATGAAATGCACGATGTAGTGCTTATCGATGGTCGTGCGCGCGGTATCATTGCTAAAAACCTTGTAACAGGTAAGTTTGAACGTTTTGCTGCTCATGCAGTTGTAATCGCTACCGGTGGTTACGGTAATGCTTATTTCTTGTCAACCAATGCTATGGCTTGTAACTGTAGTGCTGCTGTTGCTTGCTATCGTAAGGGTGCTTACTTTGCAAATCCTGCTTACGTACAAATTCACCCTACATGTATTCCTGTAAAGGGTGGTGGCAATCAGTCTAAGTTGACTCTTATGAGTGAATCACTACGTAACGATGGTCGTATTTGGGTTCCTAAGAGCCTTGAAACTGCTCAAAAGCTACAAAGAGGCGAAATCACCGGTTCACAAGTTCCTGAAAGTGATCGCGACTACTATCTAGAACGTCGTTATCCTGCATTCGGTAACTTGGTACCTCGTGACGTTGCTTCACGTGCAGCTAAAGAACGTTGCGATAAGGGTTACGGTGTAAATGATTCAGGTAAGGCTGTATTCCTAGACTTCAGTGACGCTATCAATCGTTTGGGTGCCGATGTTGTTGCTCAACGTTATGGTAACTTGTTCGATATGTATGAAGAAATTACCGACGTTTCTCCATACAAAGAACCAATGATGATTTATCCTGCTATTCACTATACAATGGGTGGTATCTGGGTTGACTATGAACTACAAACATCGGTTAAGGGATTGTTCGCTATCGGTGAATGTAACTTCTCCGATCACGGAGCTAACCGTCTAGGTGCTTCTGCACTTATGCAAGGTCTTGCCGATGGTTATTTCGTGCTTCCTTATACAATCCAAAACTACTTGAGTGATCAAATCACTGTTCCTCGTTTCTCAACCGATGCTCCTGAATTTGTTGAAGCAGAAAAGAAGTGTGTTGAAGCTCACAAGCAATTGCTTAATATAAAGGGTAAACGTTCTGTTGACTCTATCCACAAAGAGCTTGGTAACATCATGTGGGATAACGTGGGTATGGCTCGTACTAAGGCTTCACTAGAAGAAGCTCTAGTTAAACTTAAGGAACTTCGTAAGGAATTTGAAACAAACTTGTTCGTTCCGGGAGAATTGGAAGGCATGAATGTAGAGCTTGATAAGGCATTCCGCTTGAGGGATTTCATCACAATGGGTGAACTTGTGGCGTATGACGCACTTAACCGTAACGAAAGTTGTGGTGGTCACTTCCGTGAAGAATATCAAACTGAAGAAGGTGAAGCTAAGCGTGATGATGAAAACTACTTCTATGTAGCTTGTTGGAACTATGCAGGTGATGACAATGCTGCTCCTTCTCTTATCAAAGAACCTCTTGAATATGAAGCAATCAAGGTTCAAACTCGTAACTATAAATCATAATTTTTAAGGAAAGAAAGGATTAATAATGGCAACATATAAATTAAAAGTTTGGCGTCAAGCAAATCCTAAGGCTCAAGGAAAATTTGAAGAATATTCAGTAGAATCTACTCCTGATACATCTTTCCTTGAAACATTGGATATTCTTAACGAAACCCTTGTAGAAAAAGGCGAAGAACCTATCGCATTTGACCACGATTGCCGTGAAGGTATCTGCGGTATGTGTTCTTTGTACGTGAATGGTCGTCCTCATGGTCCCGGCGATGGAGCTACTACATGTCAGCTTTACATGCGTCGTTTTAATGAAAAAGAAACAATTACAGTAGAACCTTGGCGTTCGGCGGCGTTCCCTGTAATCAAGGACTTGATTGTGGATCGTAATGCATTCGATAAGATTCAACAAGCCGGTGGTTATGTTTCTTTCAACTGTGGTGGTGCGCAAGATGCAAATGCACTTCCTATATCAAAGGTTGCTGCCGATGAAGCGATGGACTCAGCTTCTTGTATCGGTTGTGGTGCTTGTGTTGCGGCTTGTAAGAACGGTTCGGCTATGTTGTTCGTTTCTGCAAAGGTCAGCCAATTTGCACTTCTTCCACAAGGTCAAGTTGAGGCTAAAGCTCGTGTAAAAGCGATGGTTGCTAAGATGGATGAACTAGGATTCGGTAACTGTACCAATACAGGTGCATGTGCGGCTGTTTGTCCTAAACTTATCAAGTTAAGTAACATTGCTCGCTTGAATCGTGAATATCTTTGTGCAAAAGTTTCCGACTAATACTCGTAATATTAGCATAGATGAAGTCCTGCAAAGACAATTTTGCAGGACTTTTTTGTAAATAAGGATAAATATAATTACATTTGCTCAGTGTAAAATAAATAGTTGATTGAGATATGGAAAAACGATTAAATAAGACATCTGATTTTATCCTTTATGGTTATGTGTTGCAAGGAGTAGCTTCTTTGTGTGATTGGTCAGCTGTTTTTATGTGGATATCTTTGGGGTTTGCTTTAGTTGCAATGGTGTTAGGTCTGAGATGTGCTTTTACAAATAATAGTGAAGATGAAAATAGTGAGAAATACTTGAAAAAGACAATATATTATGTGTTATTATCAATAATATTGATAGTAATATGTTTATACAGGGTTGGGGTTCTTAACTGATGTAAAATAACGTTATAATATAGCTCGATAGTGAAATACTGTCGGGCTTTTTTGTTTTAAATTTGGTGGAAAACGGCAAAAATGGCATTTTAAATTTGGTGGAAAACGGCAAAAGTGGCATTTTAAATTTGGTGGAAACTATTGAAAATACTATTTTTGCTTAAAATATTATAGTTATGGCAGAAGATATAATTCACTTTAAGAGAAAGATGTATGACACTATGCTCAAATGGAAGCAAGAACGTAATGGTGATACTGCATTGCTTATACAAGGAGCTCGTCGCATCGGCAAATCAACTATTGCTGAGGAGTTTGCACGAAATGAATATAAGTCATATATATTGATTGATTTTTCAAAAGTGTCTAAAGAAGTAAGTGGTCTATTCAATGACATATCAGACCTTAATTATCTTTTTATAAGGTTGCAATTTATCTTCCAAGTAGAATTACATGAACGAGAGTCAGTCATCATATTTGATGAGGTACAGTTGCAACCATTGGCAAGACAAGCAATCAAACATCTCGTAAAGGATCATAGGTATGATTATATAGAAACAGGCTCTTTAATTTCTGTAAGATCTAAGAGTAAAAATATCATTATTCCAAGCGAAGAAACAAAGGTTGATATGTTTCCAATGGACTATGAAGAGTTCAGGTGGGCATTAGGTGATATAGCAACCATACCTCTGTTGCGTAGTGCATTTGAAAAAAAAATGTCACTGGGTGAAGCTACTCACAGAAAACTTATGCGGGATTTCCGCTTGTATATGCTTGTTGGAGGTATGCCACAAGCCGTTGCCGCATATATTAAGTCAAACAATTTTACAGCTGTGGACTTGGCGAAAAGGGATATAATTGCTTTGTATGAGGAGGATTTCGGCAAGATTGACGATTCTGGGCGTGCAAAAGCCATGTACGATGCTATACCTGCTCAATTAAGTAGAAATGTTTCACGTTATCAAGTGGGAAATGCAATACCTGAGGAAAAGGTGGATAGAGTGGTTAATATCATAAAGGATATGGAAGACTCTATGACAACCAACATTGCGTTTCATTCAAATGATCCAAATGTAGGTTTAGCATTAACAAAGAATACAGAGTATTTTAAGATGTATACATCTGATACCGGTCTGTTCGTAACACTTGCTTTCAAGGATAGTGATGTAACTGAAAATATTATATATGAGAAGTTGCTTAGTGATAAATTGAGTACTAATCTTGGATATGTATATGAAAATATGATTGCTCAAATGTTGAGAGCAACAGGTAAGAGTTTATTCTATCACACTATTCCTTATGCTGATGGCAAGAAGTACTATGAAATAGATTTTATCTTTACCGAGAAACACAAAATATCTCCTGTTGAAGTTAAATCATCCGGGTATAAGTCACACAAATCGTTAGACGAGTTTTGTACTAAGTTCTCAGACCGTATAATGAACAAATATGTGATTTATACAAAGGATTATAAACGTGAAAATGGAGTAGATTACATACCAATATATATGACAATGTTTTTGTAGTAAATGTTATATTTGTGTGAAATAAAGAACGTTGCAATGAAAGAATTGATTTTAGGATTGGCTTTGCCGGTGATAGGTACGACTGTAGGAGCTGCATTTGTATTTTTTATAAAAGATAAAATACCCGGTTATGTGCAGAAAGCACTGCTTGGCTTTGCGTCCGGGGTGATGATTGCAGCTTCGGTGTGGTCGTTGCTGATTCCAAGTATGGATATGACCGGAGAAGATGGTGTAATGTCGGTTGTTCCTGCAGCAGTAGGATTTTTACTTGGTATGGGATTCCTTTTGGTGCTGGATATGATAATTCCGCACTTGCATGTGGGAAATGAATCTCCCGAAGGGGTAAAATCCAAGTTGTCACGTACAGCCATGCTAACATTTGCCGTTGCACTTCACAATCTGCCCGAAGGAATGGCAGTAGGTGTGGTATATGCCGGCACAATGGCGGCAGGTGGAGATGTAACCATGAGTGCGGCACTTGCCTTGTCACTGGGAATTGCAGTACAGAATATCCCTGAGGGAGCAATAGTATCAATGCCATTATATACAGAAAATAAAAGCAAATGGAAATCTTTCGGTATAGGAACTCTTACAGGGTTTGTAGAGCCTCTTGGGGCATTACTTGTGATTTTCTTGGCATCTTTCATGACATCGGTACTTCCATTTCTGCTTGCATTTGCCGCCGGAGCAATGATTTATGTGGTAATAGAAGAGCTTATACCGGAGGCATCTCAAGGAGAACACTCCAATATAAGCACTATAGGTTTTGCACTGGGTTTCACCCTAATGATGGTTCTGGACGTAGTTTTAGGATAGTTACCAAGTTATTTCTTGCATTTTGTTTTTGTTTTCTGCAAGGGCATTGGCAAGATCTACGGCTTTGGTGATGTGGTCACAGATGTGATCTTCGCCAATCAGTTTATCGATATGTGCGTGAAGCAATACTTCTTTTACACTAGGAACAACACCTGAAAGAACCACATGTATGCCATCATTCTTTGAAGCATTAATCAGGATTTCAAGGTTGTGAATACCGGTTGAATCGATAAATGGAACTCTACGCATTCTTATAATTCTTACGTGCGGTTTATCTCCCATAGAACGCATCATATCTTCAAATTTATTTGCCACACCAAAGAAGAACGGACCGTCGATTTCATAGATTTCAACACCTTGATTTACATGAAGAATCTCATGAGTCGTGTTTTCTGTTCCTTCTGCAAGGTCGATTTGGTCACTGAACACTTTGATTTGTGTATTTTCCATTACACGTCGCAAGAACAATAATAATGCTAAAAGCAAACCTATTTCAATGGCTATTGTAAGGTCAAATACTACGGTAAGAACAAACGTTACAATAAGTACTGCTATATCCGATTTAGGGTTTTGGAAAATGCCTATTACAGTACGCCATCCACTCATGTTGTATGCCACCATTACAAGAACACCGGCAAGACATGCCATTGGCACATAATTTATAAGTGGCATTAAGAATAAAAATATAAGTAGCAATACTATTGCATGGATAATGCCGGCAATAGGTGTGCGACCGCCATTGGTTATATTTGTCATGGTACGTGCTATTGCTCCTGTTACGGGAATACCACCGAAAAATGGAACAGCAACATTGGCAATACCTTGACCAATCAACTCGGTATTGTTGCGAGTACGATTACCGGTAGCACCGTCGGCAACAGTAGCCGATAACAACGATTCAATAGCACCCAATATGGCAATGGTGAATGCCGATGGCAATAATACGTTGATGGTGGTCATATTAATACCAAGCCAATGTGGGGTTGGTATTTCGGCTGGAAGACGACCGAAACGATCACCGATGGTCTCTATGCCTGTTAGCCCGAAAAATTCTTTAGCTAAATACACGGCAACGGTCATTACTATTATGGCAATCAAAGCACCGGGTAATTTCTTGGAGATATAGGGCGTAGCTGCAATTATGACTATTGTGATAAGTCCTACAATCAATGTTGGGCAACTTATTGTGTCCATGTGTTGAAAATAAACTCCCCATTTACCGATGAAATCACCGGGAACCTTATCAACTTGTAATCCGAACAAATCTACAATTTGAGTGGAAAATATAGTTAATGCGATACCGCTTGTAAAGCCTACTACAATAGGGTAAGGAATGAATTTGATGATGGTACCTAGTTTAAAAACTCCTAATAGTATTAATATGAGACCTGCAAGGAAGGTTGCAATGGCAAGTCCTTGTAATCCATATAATTGAATGATATTATAAACGATAACGATAAAAGCTCCTGTGGGACCACCTATCTGTACACTGTTACCTCCCAATGCAGAAACAAGAAAACCTCCTATAATGGCTGTAATAAGTCCTACCGATGGTGTTACGCCACTGGCTATACCGAAAGCAATAGCAAGTGGTAAAGCCACAATACCAACAACAACTCCTGCGATTAAATCGCTACGGAACTTTGCCCAAGAATAGTTTCTCAATTCGCTGAGGGCTTTGGGCTTGAATTCAATTTTTCCGCTTAAATTCATTTTTCTAAAACTTTTATACCTTAAACAATCTCATTTTATGGGATTTATTTAAAAAAAGGAGTGCATTTACACTCCTTTTTTATCCCATTCCTATAACTTTGCCACAAAGTTAAGGATTGTTTACATATTTTCCAAATTATTTTCTTTTCTTCTTGCTCTTTTTCTTCTCTTGTTTACGTTCAAGTTTCTTGTTCATTCTTTCACGTCGTTTTTCGTCTCTTTCTTGAGATTTTTGTCGAGTGGATTGTTTCTTTTCTTGTATTTTAAGAAGTTTTGAACGTGATTCGGTTATAGGAGCTTTGTCTATTCGATGAGTTCCTGCAGGATTATTTTCATCAACTAAAACGAAGTCGAGTTGCTTTTTTGTTAAATCGGCTCGAGCTATCTGAATAGTTACTTTATCACCCAATTGGTAGCGACGATGCGTGCTACGACCTATCAGGCAATAATTCTTTTCATCAAATTCGTAGTAATCGTCTTCAAGGTCGCGGATGGGTACTAGACCTTCACATTTATTCTCATCAAGTTCTACATATATTCCCCATTCGGTTACTCCTGAAATAACACCATCGTAAACGTTACCGAGTCTTTCTCCCAGATATTCGACTTGTTTATATTTGATGGAAGCTCTTTCGGCATTGGACGCAAGTTGTTCCATACTACTGGAATGTTCACATTCTTCTTCAAGTTTAGCTTCATTTACTGCACGACCTCCTGCAATGTATCTGTCAAGCAAGCGGTGTACCATCATGTCGGGGTATCGGCGTATTGGGGAAGTAAAGTGTGTGTAATAGTCAAACGCCAATCCATAATGTCCTATGTTGACTGTGGTGTAAACGGCTTTTGCCATAGAACGCATGGCAAGTGTTGAAAGTAGGTTCTCTTCCGGACGATTTTTTGCCGATTGCAGCATTTTGTTTAATGATTGATTGGCTTCGCTTGCGGTTCCGGTTGTTTTTAGCTTGTAGCCGAATCTATGTGCTATTTCAGACAGGTTACTTAACTTGTCGGAATCGGGTGTATCATGTACTCGATATACAAATGGTTTTGCTTTCTTCTTGCCTTCGACTTTTCCTATGAATTCGGCAACTTTCTTGTTGGCGAGTAGCATAAACTCTTCAATCAACTTATTTGCATCTTGTGAACGCTTGAAATATACACTTATAGGGCGTCCGGTTTCGTCTATTTCAAATCTGGCTTCGGTTCGGTCAAAATCGACAGAACCATGCTTGTATCTGGCTTCACGAAGTTGCTTTGCCAATTTATCGAGTTGGAGTATTTCGTTTTTGAAATCACCTTCACCTGTTTCAATAACCTGTTGAGCCTCTTCATAAGTAAATCGTCGGTCACTCTTTATTATGGTGTGACAGATGTCATATTTATGAACGTTTGCATTATCATCCATTTCCAGAATGCAGGAGTACGCTAATTTTTCTTCATTCGGACGAAGAGAGCATATATCGTTGCAAAGTTTTTCAGGAAGCATAGGAATTGTTCGGTCTACCAAGTAAATGGAGGTAGCTCGTTTTTCGGCTTCTTTTTCGATTATTGTACCTGGTTTTACATAATGTGTAACATCAGCGATATGAACACCTATTTCCCAATGACCATTCTCGAGTTTTCTTATGGAAAGTGCGTCATCGAAGTCTTTTGCGTCTTTGGGGTCTATGGTAAATGTAGTAATGTTTCTGAAATCTTTGCGTTGAGCAATTATTTCGGGTGTAATGTTTGCATCTATTTTCTCGGCAGCTTTGGTAACTTCTTCCGGATATTTGTAAGGGAGTCCGTATTCGGCAAGAATTGCATGAATTTCGGCGTTGTTGTCACCGGTTTCGCCTAATATATCCACTATTTCGCCAATAGGTGTATTTGTATCTTCATGCCATTCAACGATACGTGCCGTCACCTTATCTCCGGCTTTGGCTTTGCCTATCATATCACGTGGAATGACAATGTCGGATGCTAAAAACTTGCTATCAGTAATAAGATGAGCAAAATATTTGTCAATTTTAAGTGTTCCTACGAATACTTGCTCTTTACGTTCTAGAATTTTTGTGACAATTGCTTCAGGTTCACAACCCCAACGTTTAGCACTGATGTGAACCTCTACGCGGTCACCGTTTAACGCATGCATAGAATTGCATTCTGCTACAAAAATACCTTCTTTATCACCATCATCAAGAACAATAGTATTTTTCCCATTGTTGCGTCGACAGAATGTACCCACGGCGTTACTGTGTTGTTTCTTTTTTGATTTGAATTTTCCCGGAGTGGTTTCGGTTAGTACTTCTGCAAGTGCGAGTTCTTCTAGTATTTCAACAACTAACGCGAATTCTCGTGGAGTTTGAATACCTATTGATGCCGAAATTTGTTTATAATTAAAAGGAGTGTTACTTTCTTTTTCAAAAAAATCAAGAACTCTCTTTTGTAAAGCATCCTTAGTCAATGGTGCGTTATACTTTTTATTTGCCATATGCTATGATGTGTTAAGTTGTTACTAGTACAAATATAACATTAAAAAATAGAAACTGCTTATAAAAATAAAAAAATAAATCCGGCTACACATCTCGCGCCACCGGATTCCTAACCTATGATTCACTTATTTGTTGTTGCTTTTATCTAAAAATAGTTGTGTTTTTTAGGGGTATTAAAAATTTAGTAGTAAACTATTATTTTATGCAAAAATAAGACTATTTTTTTATAAATGAACTATAAAAAGCAATATTGTTAACCTTTATTAATGTTCGATATCATAAATTAAATCAAGTGCCGGATTATACTTTCTCTAAGGCTTGTTCAATGTCGTCTATCAAGTCCTCAATATGCTCTGTTCCTATGCTTAGACGCACAGTAGAAGGAGTGATATGCTGTTCTGCGAGTTCTTCCGGAGACATTTGAGAGTGCGTGGTAGTGTAAGGATGGATGACAAGGCTCTTAACGTCTGCTACATTTGCAAGAAGTGAAAAAATCTCAAGTGAATCAATAAATTTCCATGCATCATCCACACCTCCTTTTATTTCAAAAGTGAAAATGCTTCCACCATCATGGGGAAAATATTTCTGATAGAGCTCGTGGTCGGGGTGGGATGTAAGTGAAGGGTGATTAACTTTTGTCACTTTAGGATGTTTTGCTAAGTAGTTTACTACTTTAATGGTGTTTTCTACGTGGCGCTCCACTCTTAAAGAAAGAGTTTCCAGTCCCTGAATAAGAATCCACGCATTGAATGGACTTATTGTTGCTCCTGTGTCGCGTAAAATGACAGCACGTATGCGAGTTACAAAAGCAGCCGAACCGGCGACATCGGCAAATATTGCTCCGTGATAACTTGGATCCGGTTTAGCTATTGTAGGGAATTTGTCTGCATATGCTTTCCAGTTAAATTTTCCGCCATCAACGATAATACCTCCTAAACTGGAACCGTGTCCGCCAATGAATTTGGTTGCAGAGTGAATTACTATATCTGCACCATGTTCAATAGGACGAATTAAATATGGTGTCCCAAATGTATTATCTACAATAAAAGGAATATTATGTCGATGTGCTACTTCTGCAACGGCATCAAGATTGGTTACATCTGAATTTGGATTTCCGAATGTTTCGGCATAAATGGCTTTTGTGTTTGGTTGGATGGCTGCTTCAAGAGCATTGATGTCGTTTACATTTACTATTGTGTTTGTAATACCCTGATGAGCAAGTGTGTGAGTAATTAAGTTGAATGAACCTCCATATAAATTATCGGCAGCAACAATGTGGTCACCTACACCAAGTATATTTTGAAGTGCATAAGTAGCTGCCGCTGCTCCACTGGCAACAGCAAGAGCTGCCACACCACCTTCAAGAGCTGCAATTCGTTTTTCCAATACATCTTGGGTGGAATTGGTTAATCTTCCATAGATGTTACCTGCATCGCGTAATCCGAAGCGATCTGCTGCATGTTGAGAATTGTGAAATACATAAGATGTGGTTTGATAAATAGGAACAGCACGAGAATCGGTTGTTGGATCGGCTTGTTCTTGTCCTACGTGAAGTTGTAGAGTCTCAAAGTGTAATTTTTTCTGTGCCATAATAGAGTATTTTTTTTGAGTTATACGTTTTTATTGTTATTTTGTGCCGACAAAGTTATTTTATGTAGAAAAAACATACAAGAAAATTTTATAAATCAGAAAATATCACTAAATTTGCGGTGTCGAATAGAAAAAACACGCATATACCCCATTGTAAACGGTAGGTGTGCAGAAAAAATGAATATGGATACGCTTGATGAAATTGATTTGAAGATTCTACGCCAACTACAGCAAGATTCACATCTTACTACTAAAGAACTGGCTGCAAGGGTTAGCTTATCTTCTACACCGGTATTTGAACGTGTCCGTCGGTTAGAAAGAGAAGGCTACATACGAGGGTATGTAGCCTTACTTGATGCCGATAAATTGGATAAAGGATTGTGTGTATTTTGTAATGTAAAATTGCGTCAACACAATTGTGGCTTAGGACGCGAATTTATGAAAGAAATTCAAGATATACCTGAAATAACAGAGTGTTACAATATATCCGGCGAATTTGATTATATGCTAAAGATATATGTTCGAAGCATGAAGCATTATCAAGATTTCGTTTTAGATGTATTGGGTAAGTTGTCAAGTGTAGGTAGCATTCAAAGTAACTTCGTGATGAGTGAAGTAAAACGCACCACCGCCATCCCCATCTGATGTGTTACTTACGGCGACGTACTGAGCGGGTTGCACTTGAACTGTTGTTCTTGACTTTTGTTTTTTGTTTCTTTACTTTAGCTTGCTTTTGAGAAGAAGATGTTTTTTCTCCACGTTTATTTTTTGCTCTGGTGCTTCGTACGCTTGAACGCTTTTCTTCTTCGTTGTCGCTTTTAATTACTTCCGGATTCTTTGCCGCCTCAATAGAATCTTGTATTTCACGACGTCTCTGTAATTCTTCTCGAGTTGGAACCCAAATGTTGCTATCAAATGTTGCCAGACGTTTTTCTATACTATCTTGTGCCTGTTTGAGCTTTGTACTATCAGGGTACATTTGTACCATAGATAGGTTTCTAAGATTTTTATATTTATAGATATCACCTTTATACATGTTACTCAAGAAATAATCGTCAAGAGTCGTTTTTAAAAGGTTGTTGTCATTGTCGGTAAATACATATTGTTGTGTGATATAAGGGCGTAAATCATTCATTTTCACCCAAAACATTGGATATTTGATAGGCTCACCTCCAAAATCGTCGCTACGATGAAGAACCGGACAGATGGCTTCGACTTTACGAGTAATATGGCTGTTGAGACGGTCAAATTCGTATTTTTCTAAAATGTAGTAACTTAATACTTCATTAGCAGGAATATCGGCATTTTCCACTGTGTATTTGGGATTCTTTTCTGTGCTTCCTTTTGCTTTTGCATAAAGAATATGGAAACGGTCGAACATGTCACTGACTTTAATTCGATATTCATCGGTAAACATTTCTCTTCCATCCAAATATTCATACGCAGGCAGTGTGCCATTAGAAATGTTTTTCATGATAATAAAAAACAGATTCATGCCTTCATGATTAGGTTCTTCCGGATAATATAAAGGCATATTTTTAGCCACATCAAGGCTTAATGAACGATATATTATACGTTGCCATTGAAGATCTGAATCGGATGCTTTCTTATCTTCAAATCGAGCTTGCATTCTTTCTGAGACAACACTCGTTTTCTGTTTTTCGTTTTCATCAGCTTTTTTCTTTTTTACCACTTGTGCTTGCAGCGTAAAAGTGAAACCTGCAATTAGTAGGCATGCTGAGATATATTTAAGAGCTTTCATAATAGCATATTATTACATTTTAATTATAATCAGTTTACGATAACTTCCATAGGTGCTAATATACGTTCTATTCCATCGGGACCTACAGCCTTTACTCTGGATATATAGAAACGTTTTCCTCGAGATAAACGACGGAAACTGGAACGTTGACGTTCTGAGAAATTACTTCCATTTGAAACTTCTGGTATTGCATTTCCCATAGAATCGAAGAATACGGTTTCAAAACTTATAACTCTATATTCAACATTTAACATATCATCATCAATGGCTGCTTCAATTCCATTGGATTGTAAAAGCAGAGTTTTTGATAAAGGTCTACCGCCTTTGTATCGTTCAGGATTACCTTTAGCATCTTTATAAGCAATAAATGGTGTAGGGTCCGGGAGTTTTCGTACTCGGAAGTCTGTTTTGGATATCGTTTGAGAACGACCATTTAAATTTGCTGTAACTGTTATGATACTGTTTGTTCCCACTTTGGCAGGACGAGCTATCCAATTGTTTCCACTTCGAGTAATACTACCATTTGTCATAGTAGCATTAATTGCATTGTTGGGAACACCCGGAACAGCTATTGAAATAGGATTGTTGATACCGGCATAAAGGACGTTTACCATAGTCGCTGATACTGAAGCCATTGGTTCTATAACAGTATAAGACGATGTAAACGGTAGTTGTGTCGTGTTACCGTCACCTTGTGCTACTTCGATGTATCCTGAATAGTCATAGTTGCCGGCTCTTCCTGTTCCAAATTCGTATATTCCTTGATCGTTATCTAGTGGTTTGCCATCAATATATACAAGAGGTCTTTGTGTGCTATCGACTGCTGCAAGCACAATATTTGCTTTATATGAACTTCCACTCATGACAATACGAGATTCAGGAATAACGAATGCTTCAACTTGGTTTACGCGAATATCTCCTGCGTCAACGTTGGCTATAAGGGAATTCAGCACTTCTCCTTCAGCATAACGAATATCATTTTGTAGTTTTGTGAGAATTGTAATTGCAGCAATTGCAGGCATATTATCAAATTGTCGTTCCTCCCATGAAGTATTTCCACCTATAGTATTTTTAATTTTATATGAAGCGGTGGAAAGTACTTTGTTTATGTTGTTGCGTTTAATGCTGTCATCAATAAGTAAATTTGTATAGTCTCTATAGATGTCAATATGTTTACGTAATTGGGAACCTTTACTATTTACGGGAGCTAGCATTACTGTCGCTGCCGCCTCAAGATCATCTTGACTTTTCAAGTTGTTAGGATCTCCATCTTCACCATCGGCTTGACGTGCGATTTCCTGCTTTAATAGTTCAATGTGGCTGTACAAACTATCTGTTTTTGCTTTAACTTCTTTCGCTTTACTTAACCATATGCCACCTTTTTCAGGATTAGTTGCATTAAATGCCTCAAGTTTAGCCAAAAGTGTATAATTACGTTCAGTTGCGGTCTCATTGGAACGTGATAGCCCATCCTCAACTTGTTGGAATCCATTAAGAACATCTCCCGAAACGTTAAGTGCAAGCATAGCAGTGAGGACTATATACATTAAGTTTATCATCTTCTGCCTCGGAGACATTCTGCCTATGGTTTGATTTGAATTTGCCATTGTTTAGTTGTTAAGCGTTGTCGGAATTATTGGTACGGCGACGGAATTCTTCTGTAGCCGAGATCTCATTATCTCCATCAATACCACCCATAGGGCGATACATGTTTACGGTGAGAGCTTTTACCATTTTTTCATATACGCTATTTAATTGTTTCATGTTGTGAGCAAGACGTTCGGTCTCGTTGCAATAGTCGGCGCTTTCGGACGCTGATTTTTCATACATGTCACGAATATCTTTCAAACCACGATTTACGCGATCTATATTTTCAAGTTGTGAAGAAATACTCTTCAATTGTATTTCATAAATTGTATTCAATCCTCCAATATTTCTGTTTAGTGCTTCCATTTGCTCAACATATCCGGTAGAACCCTTAGAAATAGTTTCTGAATTATCTGTTATTGCTTTGTAACTTTCAAGCAATGTTGAAGATACTTGGTTTAAGGATTGCGTATTGTCTCGCAGTTGTGCCATCTGTTCTGAAATACCTGCAATTTGATCTAAATAGCGTTGTGTTGCTTCGGTCATTTCTGCCATACGAGAAAGCTGGTCACTGGCAGCAGCCATTTTTGCGATACTTTCACTTAAACTACGAGTATCACTCTCAGATAACTCAATACCTTCGGGGATTCCTGCAGCATGGCGTGCTTGTTCTTCTGTTACGGTAATATTACCTGAATATCCGCCACCATTAATAACAATTCCATTTCCACTTGAGAAATCAGGTCTATCTTCCGGGTCTTGAGATGCCAAAACCGGGAAAACCTCTTCCCATTTATAGGCTTTTTCCGGACGGTCGAAAGCTGTAAGCATAAACATTAAGACTTCAGTTCCCATACCGATGCAGAGTAAGGCATTACCTCCCGGAAGGTGTAGAATCTTGAAAAGTGCACCTAGAATAACGACAGCAGCACCTATACTATAAGCGAAGTTGAAGAAACGTTGTCCTTTTTCTCCGGATAGAAATTTTTCTACGATGTTTTTATATCTTTTAATTTTGCCCATAATTGTGCAATTTATTGTAGTTAACAAAATGTTATTTTCTTTTACTCTTAACAATACCGGATTGAGAACGAACACAACGGAATCCGATATATGAACGTTGTTCGTTTTGATATTCCCACATGCGAATGTCACTGCGAATATTGTGTGCAACATCTTTCCAAGAACCTCCTCTAACGATTTTACGAGTCATACGGTATGGGTCTTCTTTTGCTGCATTGTAGCTGTATTCCGGATTGATATCATTTGTGAGTTTACTTACACTCTCGGTATATGCGGTGGAAGTCCATTCACTTACATTTCCTGCCATGTCATATAGTCCGAATTCATTGGGTGAATATGTGCCTGTAGCCGAAGTTATGATATTTCCATCTTTTACGTAATTCCCATCCATTGGTTTGAAATTTGCGTAGAAACAACCATCACCTTCGGTAAGAGGAAGTTCTCCTTCCCATGGATACTTGTTTTTATCAATACCGGCGCGTGCTGCATACTCCCATTCTGCTTCTGTAGGTAAGCGATAAGGCTCAATCTGATATCCGTCTTTCCCTAAGGAACGACGAAGAAAATCTGTTCTCCAAGCACAGTAAGCATTTGCTTGTTCCCAACTAACTCCAACGACAGGAAAATCTCCGTATGTTCCTTGTGAGAAATAGTTGCGCACATAGCGTTCATTAAGTGAATTTTCAAAATCATTTACCCAACAAGTTGTATCAGGATAAACATTAACAATATAAGTGTTTAAGAAATCATATTCACTGGATAGAGGACGAGTTATTGTTTGACGAATTATACGTCCTTCATCATCTACGTATGCTGTATCTTTTGAAATGGTTGGCATTTCGTTAATTACAGGATTATCGGTATTATAATCGCGACGAGCAGGGTCAAGTCTGTTCTTACGTTTAACAGCTTCGGTCATGTTATATACTTCGTAGCGATAGTTTAACTGTGCCGGGTCAAGTTCCCGTACACCTGTAATTGGATTGGTGCGATATACACTTTCAATAGCTCTTGCTTCATCTTCATTGGGATTTCTCCAAGGAATAGGAAGAGTCCAATCGAGATATGGTTCTACCGGATTTCCGTCACGGTCTTCTTCGATTTTGAAAGCTTCATTACCACCATAGGCAGGATCGGCAAGGCGTTCACGGATAATAGAATCACGTACCCAAAATACAAATTGTTTATATTTAGCATTTGTTACTTCGGTCTCGTCCATCCAAAAAGCGTCTACCGACAATCCTCTAGGATCGGCTTTAAGCCCCCATGCACTATCGTTTTCTTGTGGACCTGCTTTTATTGAGCCTCGTTCCACAAGTACCATTCCATAAGGAGTAGGTTCGGTCCATGAAGTACCATTAATACCTGTAACTTCTCCTCCCATGCTTGAACGACTGCCTCTCGAAGACATACATGATGAGACAGCTATTGTCACTATTATGAAATAAAATATTCTCTTCATAAATTACATTATTCGAATACTTTTATGTTTGTTCTTATTTTTTTCTCTTAAGTCAAGTTTTACTTTATATCCTAAGAAAACTTCATGGCTTCCACTACTTGCTTTAGATATGTTGGAAATAGGGTAATCATAGTTATAGCCTATTGTGAAATTTTTAAATTCAGCTCCCACCATCAAGGAAACAGCGTCTTTCCAACGATAAGCAATACCTCCTGTTAAAAATTTGCGGTATCTAGCCCTTGCTGTTATTTCACCGGTAAAAAACTTAGTGTCGGTTTTTACCATGAATGACGGTTGTAATTCTATTAACGTGTTTTTTATCGGAATATTGCTTCCTCCCATGAAATAAAAGGTGCGGTCTGCAATAAATTCATAGGATTGTTCCATATTGGATTCTTCACTTAATGAAATTTTAGGGCTTGTGACGTGCATGGCTGAAATACCTGCCCAAAACCATTTATGTGAATAGAATAATCCAATATTCATGTCGAGTGCTGTTCCGGTAATATCATTGGTGGGTATAGCTTCATCGGTACCTTCATGATATTCATCATCTCCGGGAAGAATAACATCGGTACCTTTAAAGGTCTCATTGAACATGTCTATTTGAATACCGAAACTAAGTTCTCCTTTGAAAAAGTTTCTCTTTTTAAATGCTAATTGTGCTCCTAGATTAAGTGTATTATATAATCCGGCACTTTCTTGATGAATAACAAGACCTGTACCGAAACGTTTATCTAGAAATTTGAATGGCATATCGGCAAGTCCGGTGAAAGAGGAAGGGGCATTGTCTATTCCAACCCATTGCAAGCGACCTATTGCGTGAATATCTATGAAATCTGTTCGTCCTGTTGCTGCGGGATTATAGTAAGATGGAACAGCCCAATATTGAGTGAATTGTGCATCAACCTGAGCCGTTGCAATATTAAAGTTGGCGACCAATAACGTAATGGTTACCAAAAGATGTTTAATTGCTATTTTTTTTAAGCTGTTCATATGGTCATGCATTATTCAAAGTAAAAAGTAAGAACAATCATATTGGATTTAACCTGTGATGTCGATTGTGTATATTTCATCATGTCCGGATTATCTTGAAGATCGGGACGTTTTGTATCAAGTAAATTACGTAATCCAAAACAGAACTTTAATTCCGGGCATAGTTTAAAGTATGGTAGATAAAAATCACATCCAAAGCCTATTGTCAACATGGCGTCGGTGTTGTTAAGTTTTAACTGTTCCGGTCTCTTTTTTGATACATCTAGAATCCCCATAATTCCTCCTACAATGTAAGGACGAATGTTTTTATATCTTACAGCCGAATACTTGATGTCAAACGGAACTACCACATAATTACTCTTTATATTTTGGGTGTTTTCTTCTCCGGTTATAGCATTTCGGTAATGAACTTTTTTGTTCCCAAAGTACATACCGGGAGAAACGCGAAGATTAAAATGGTTGGATAGCCTTAAATCAGCCAATACATTTACACAAAATCCGGGGGAATAAGCCGGTACTTCGGCAAACCAAGATTCACCTTCGGGTGTGATATATCCATTATTAGATATATTTAAGTCTTGTAATTGGAATCCGACGGAAAAGCCAAAATGTATAGGTTTCATATCGGCATACGGACGGTTTAGGGGTCCTTCATTGTGTCGTTGTGCCGTTGCACTAATACCGGTAATTGCCAGAATTAGTAGAATTATAATATGTTTGATTATATAACTATTCATAATAATGTAGTTAATTAACGCGGATTTCTAGCAGTTATTGCAAATTCTTTTGAAAAACCGTAAATTTGGCACGAATTAAACTATATATTGATGGAAAATATGGATTGGAAAGAGAAATTGGGGCTTGCTTTCAATATAGATCCTGCAAGTGTGCAAAATGAGCAGGAGGAAGATGCTGTTGTTGAAAGTACAGCCGCATGTAAACAGAGATTGGATATAATGCTTGATAAGCGCAATCGTAATGGGAAAAAAGTTACTTTAATAGTGAATTTTGATGGAAGCGAAGACGCTTTGAAGTCATTGGCTAAAGAGTTGAAACAACATTGTGGAGTAGGCGGTTCTGCTCGTGGTGGTGAAATCCTTATACAGGGTGATTTTCGCGAAAAGATATTATCATATTTAAAGGAAAAAGGATACAAAGCTCGAATAATATAATTTTATAAAGTGGTTTCTCTCCCTATTTCTTTTAAAAATTGGGAGGGCATTTTCTCAACATTCTTTTTAAATGCAGCATAAAAAGACTCTTTTGAATAGAAACCACTTTGGTATGTAATAGTAACGATGTTTTGTTTATTTTCTAAATCCATACTTAGAGCTTTTACTGCTCGTTCGATTCGTAATTTGTTTATATAGTCAAAAAAGGTACAATTGTATGTTTTCTCAATGGCGCAGGAAATATCTTTTCCTGAAACACCAATAGAGTCGGCTATATTGGAAATTGTAAGAGTCGGGTTTAAATATGATTTGGATGATTTTAAATAATCTGTAACCAATTTGGATGTTTTTTCAATTTGTGAAGAAGACAGAGAGGAATTTTCACATATCATATTATCAAATTGGATATCAGCTAAGGGGTTATTGGAGATAGATGTATATTCGTCTTGTGGAACTCTCATTGCATGGTGAGTGAAATAATGTATTATTAGAACCGTAAAAATGTTAAGTAGCCAAATGCTGCTATCTTCCCAAATGTAATAACATGTAATTGACGTTAAAAATGCTATGAGTGTGAAAAATATGATTTTAGGAATCCACATACAGTGAAACCATTCTATTTCTGAAAAATTTTCAACAATATATTTTTTTACTTGTGATAAATAAATGAGTATTATAGAAAAATATATGATAGCTTGAAATGTAATTATAGTTATGTTTATTGTATTTATCCAAGCACTCATATATGTACTTTTGTAAAGTATAAAATTGAGACGTTCAGGAAAGGATAATAACAGAAGATAGATTGTATATATGGTGAAACATGTTAATGTGGGTAGAAAATGAATGAATCGAAGTTTGAGAAACCGGCTACCGGGATTAAAACGTTGATGTATGTATAACCATAAAGAAGGTAAAAATAGTGTTCCTGATGAATAAGCTAGTGGTGCTATCCATAGAGCTATCTTATACCAACCGCATATAAATAATATGTTGTAAATGTAGATTGGGATGCTGTATGTGATAATGGTAATACCTGTATATAATCCGGTTCTATGCTGCCGCTTTGAGATATAAAAAAGAGTGGAGAGTCCGAACAGAAAAAGTGTGCTTACGATGTTTACAATCAATATAACGGCATTATGTATGGGCATAGTATCAAATGTTAATCGTTATTTGTGTGCTAAAGTAAGGAATTTTTTTGGCTTTTGGAAATAATGAGTTATTTTTGAATAAATTTTATATGTACTCAAAATGATAAACGTAATAAAGGCTTCGGCAGGTTCGGGTAAAACGTACCGATTGACATACGAGTATATTAAGTTATTACTTGGAGAAAAACGTAAAGGTCGTTTTGTGCTTGCTCCAGAAAAAGAGCATAACCGACATCGTCATATCCTTGCTGTTACGTTTACCAATAAGGCAACCGGTGAGATGAAAGAACGTATTATTAAAGAATTATCAATACTTGCCGGTAAAATCCCCGATAAAAAAAGTCCATATTTAAAGGAATTATGTGAAGATTTCGGTAATGTT
Organism: uncultured Muribaculaceae bacterium; assembly: GCA_964613095.1. Classification (GTDB taxonomy): domain Bacteria; phylum Bacteroidota; class Bacteroidia; order Bacteroidales; family Muribaculaceae; genus RGIG4576. Next base: position 29,211 of record CAZTFX010000005.1, read on the forward strand.
TCACAAGAGGATATAACCAAAGCGGCAAATCGTGCAATGGTGGATTTGTTGTTTGACTATACCAATTTTAATGTGAGCACGATTGATTCTTTCTTTCAAATGATTTTGCGCACTTTTGCCAAAGAATTGAAGATGTCCTATAATTATGATGTAGAACTTGATGATGATTATGCCATAAAGGTGGGTGTAAATGATTTTTTGTCTAGTTTGGCACATGATAGAGATATTATTCCGGATAAAGAAGAGGCTAAGCGTGTGCGAAGAGTTAAGTCGTGGGTAAGAGAATTTGTAAAAGATGAAGTAACCAATAAAAAGTCTTGGAATATATTTTTGGAATCGGAATCTATGAATATTTCAGGGGCTAAATTTTCAAGGTCTTTTACTCTGAATGATTTTGCTCGTTGTCTTACTAAAGAGGAGTTGCGTGTACGTATAGATGATATAACAGCTTATTTGGGATATGGTGAATCCGAAAGTTCTTCATACGATAAAATAATACAATTCAAGACCTATCTTTATGAACAAATGCAATATGTGAAAAAACGTGCTGTAAAGCAGGCTGAAAAAATTCTGCATTTGAGTGAAAATGATGGGTTGGGCGTAGATGATTTGAGCTCTACCGGAGGATTGGCTTGGATATTGAAAATATCCTGTGATAACATTGATTGTGGGCTTGGAATATATAAAACGTCTAAAATACGAGAGTGTGTGGATAAACGCGGTAAGTGGTTTAAGAAAGGAAAATCTAAAAATTCACCATGTTTAAGTGAACTTACTGCTGATTCTATTGTGCATTGTATTAATGAGATAGCTGAATATAATAGCCGGTTCTTGATATTTAAGGAGATTCACCGAAATGTGTTTATGTTAGGCTTATTAGGTGAGATTAGCCGTTATTTGACTAAATTTCGAAAAGAAAATGACTTGATTCTATTAGCTGATACAAATGATTTGTTGCGCAAAATCATAAATAAAGAAGATACCCCTTTTATTTACGAAAGGGTGGGCATTTGGCTTAGTCATTTTCTTATAGATGAATTTCAAGATACGTCAAGGGCTCAATGGGATAATATGAAACCATTGTTGTATAATAGTTGTGCCGAAGGTTGTGATAATCTTATAATCGGTGATGAAAAACAATGTATTTATCGTTTCCGTAATGCTGATCCTTCTTTGTTGCGAACAGAAGTTGGACAACATTTTACCGTTAAACAAAATGATAAAGGAAAGAGTATAAACTGGCGTAGTACTCCACAAGTTGTAGCGTTTAATAATGATTTTTTCTCTAAGATAGCTCCAATGCTTGGTGCCGGTAAAGAATACAGCAATGTTGTTCAAGAACTTCCATCAAATAAAGAATATGAAAATAATGGATACGTTGAGGTGAGATTTATTGATGGTAAATCAAAGGACGAAAGCGATTCAATTACAGGAACGTTTGCCGAGGTTGTGTTGGAAAAATTACCTTCCGTAATAAAAGATATAGTTTCCAGAGGATATGAGTATAAAGATATTGCAGTGCTGGTTTCAACTAATTCTCAAGGTGCTGATGTGATAAAACGCATACTTGAATACAATGCAACAGCATGTAATACAGAATCGGTGATAAATGTGATTTCCAACGAGTCGTTAATGTTGAAAAACTCTCCTGCCGTGAGATTGATAATAAGTCATTTACGTTATCTTGATTCAAAATCGGTAACTGCCGAAGCTGATGATAATGATAGTACCACCGGAGGCAATGACATTAAGGGGTATATGCATAGAGTACTTCGTAATTATGAGTCACTGATATTCAACCAATCCAAAGACCCGGGAGAAGCTCTTGAAGATAGTTTTGCAACCGTTTCTTCCAAAGATGATACTGTGTCATTGTCTTTATCGGCATTGCTACCGGAAAATACGGAATCTTTCAATATCGTATCTGTTACAGAGCATATTATAGCGCAAAATATATCACAAGAAGATTTGTTTCATGAGAATGCTTTTATTCAAGCATTCCAAGATTGTGTGGTGGATTTTTCCGATCGTCAGAATGCTACTATACATGAATTTTTGAGGTGGTGGGATAGAGGTGGCTGTAATACTTCGGTTAATTCACCTGATGGGCAGAATGCTATCAATGTTCTTACGATCCATAAATCTAAAGGTCTTGAGTTTGGTTGTGTTATATTACCATTTTGCGATTGGGATTTGGAAGGGCAAGATGAAGTGTTATGGATTCCCAAAGAAAAGGTTGTCGATAGCGGGTTATTTGTAAATGTGGATGAAAAACTTATTCCGCCGGTAATTCCGCTGTTGCCTAAAGCTGATATGGATTTGGAACATACCGGTTTATCTGAGTTTTATAGAGAGAAACGAATGAATCGCATAATTGATTCATTGAATAAAACTTATGTAGGGTTCACTCGTGCTATTGATGAATTGTATATTTTCACGCCTACTCTAAGTGCCAAAAGTAGCTCTCCTACCAAAATGAATTCATTGCTATCTATATTACCATTACAAAATGATGGAGTGTATGTTGCGGGTACAAAAGGTAGTAAGAAAGGCAGAAGCGGACAACCGGTGAATGTGTCAAAAATGCCATTGTATAAGGTTGAAAATACAAAAATAGAATATACCGTACCTGATTTGTGTGATAATGAACAGCGTAGTCGTGGTACCCGATTGCATAATATATTCAAGAAAATTCATTGTAAGGATGATGTTGACACGGCATTGCGTTATTTTAGAGTGAAAGGAGTTATCCCACGTGATTGTTATGACGATGATCGAAAATTGGTTTTAAACGCACTTGAAGATAAACGAGTTCAAGAATGGTTTGATTCTCGTAATAGGGTGTATAATGAACGCAGTATGATAAGCGGAATGGAGAAACGACGTCCCGACCGTTTTGTCACAACTCCGGATGGTCGTACTATTGTGATTGACTATAAATTTGGCGAAATTCATAAAGCATCATATAGAAAACAAGTGCAGGAGTATTTGGATATTTTAGCTGAAATAGGTTTTGAAAAAATCGAAGGATATCTGTGGTATCCTTTGGAACAATATATAGAAAAGGTAAACTAGGTAATGGAAGGATTGGATTCAATATCATTATTGGAATATAATAATAAAATTAAGCGATTGCTTTCAACTGTGGACGTTCAACATTGTTGGATTACTGCCGAATTGAGTGATGTTTCAGTGCGCGGAGGACACTGTTATATGGAATTGATTCAGAAGGATGAATCTAATACCCGTATCCTTGCTAAAAGCCGTGCTGTGATTTGGGCAAATGTTTTTTCTCGGTTGAAGTATGAGTTTGAAAATGTTACCGGAATGGCATTGTCAAGCGGAATTAAACTTATGGTTGAAGTTTCTGCAAATTTTCATGAACAATATGGACTTTCGCTTGTGATTTCCAATATAAATCCCGATTATACTGTTGGAGGTATTGCTTTGAAGCGAAAAGAAATTATTCGTCGGCTTACTCAAGAAGGTATTATCAATATGAATAAAGAGTTGGGATGGAGTGATGTTCCTCAACGTATAGCAATTATTAGTGCCGAAGGTGCTGCGGGATATGGTGATTTTATGAATCAGTTGGAAAACAATCCTTCCGGAGTGTGTTTTTACACGAAATTGTTTCCTGCAGTAATGCAGGGTGACAGGACTGTACCTTCGGTAATTTCGGCATTGGATAGAATAAACGAGAATATTGAGATTTTTGATTGTGTAGTGATAATTCGTGGAGGAGGAGCCACTTCGGAACTTCATTGTTTCGATAATTATGAATTGGCGGCATATATTGCACAATTCCCAATTCCTGTTATTGTGGGTATAGGGCATGAACGAGATGTTACCGTACTTGATGAAGTTGCCGCAATGAGAGTGAAGACACCTACGGCTGCTGCCGAATGGCTTATTTCTCGCGGAGAGTCGGCACTTGCTCATATAGGTGATTTATCCACTGCAATCGTATCTCTTGTACGTAATTATGTGGCACATGCCAATGAACAACTTGCTTATTATGGAAGTACCATACCATTGGTTGCACGAAATAAATTGGACTCGGCAGATATGAAATTGAAACATTTTGCTCAGTCCGTTCCGGTAAGTGTGAAAAATCATATAACTACATCGAGAACACAATTAATTTATTTGTTTCAATCCATGAAACAAGCAGGAGAGCAAAGATTGTTGAGAGAAAACATGTTACTGGATTCATTGAAAGAGAAAATAACGATATTATCTCCTCAAAACACATTGAAACGTGGTTATTCACTTACATTAAAAGACGGTAAAGCGGTAATAACCGGAACAGAACTTAAAGCAGGCGACAAAATAGTGACAATGCTTGCCGATGGAGAAATAAAATCAATTGTAGAATAAAAAAACAAGAAAATATATTATGGAAGAAAACAATAAGATGACTTATTCGCAGGCTATTGCCGAACTTGAAAAAATAGTGCGTGAAATGCAGAGTGAAAATTGCAGTATCGATAATCTGTCGGCATATACAACGCGTTCACTTGAGTTGCTGAAAATTTGTAAAGCAAAATTGCTTGCAACCGATGAAGAACTGAAAAAGATTCTCACCGAACTGTAATTTTAGAATAAACTTGTTATTAGAGAAGCGGCTATAGAACTTGTTGCACTGATAAGTATCGTGTTCCAATCCACAGGATTTTTGGAAGATGTAAATTGCCCGTTTTTATAATGATATACTATCCCTTTACGTAGATAAGGGGCAATTTTCTTGTAGTCTTCTTTGCTCATGTATTCTTCCAGTCCGTGACGAGCTATAATGGTGTGGTTCTCGGGGTTGATGGTATATTGTATAATCGGGAAATCAATGGCTGCAAGCACGGTTTCTTTCTTTGTTTTGTCTCCTTTGGGGATTGATATGAAATCTTTCATTGAGGGTTCTTTGATGAAACGCTTGTTATGCCTATATTTCTCCCAGTTGGTAGTATAAAACTCGATACGACTGTCTTTAGCCGGTAATGCAATGGTGGTTATTGCTACAATAACTGAGTCTTTTTTTGAAATCGGCATTAACAGGAGTTCTATCGTACTGCTTTTACTCATTTGTATAGACATATAATTGTCGGTAACGGTGATGAAATGAGTTCCTTTTCCTAGCGCATTATTCACCTCAGCCATACGTCCGGCTTCAAGGTAATCTATCATATCCATTTTTACGCTTTGCGACAATAATGGCATGAGACGTCCCGGTTCCGAGACGAAAAGGTCTTTTATTGTGCGTGCTTTTATGTTTAATGGCATGCATAAAAGCAATCCCAGTATGAAGAAAATGATTTTTTTCATTTTTTCTTTTTCTTTATGAATTTATCAAAGTTGCCACCGTTATTGTTTTTCTTATCTTTTTCTTTGTTTTTTCGGTCATTGTCATCATATAGACTTCGGCTACGACGCTTTTTTTGTCCTCCTGTGAAATCGGTTGGATAGTCTTGCTTTTTTTTGTCTTTATCGTCATGACGGAACACCTTAATTTCACTGCGAGAGGTGCGTTTTTTTCCTTTTCCGTCGTTAGAATAATCTTTATCAAGAACAGCAATTTCGGCATATACTCGTTTACCGTAAAAATCAGTATTTTTTAATGCGTTTATAACACGGTGTGAGTCGCCTTTGTTTACGTCAAACAGTGAATATTTGCTTAACAAATCGATACGTCCCAAATTTATGCGTGAACCTTTGGTGTTCTGGTTTATAAGTTCGATAAGATTTGGAGCAAAGAATCCATCAGCTTTACCTAAATTTACATAAATGCGTTCATAGCCTTTTTCGGCAGTGCGACGATCTTTTTCGTCAAGCGTAAGTCCGCGTGGGGCCTTACGTTCCCCGCGTTTACTTTTTTTCTCTGAAACCGGAATATCCAATATTGGGGCGTCTTTATAATATTCAAGCAATCGGTTGAACTCAAGAGAAAGAACACGTTTAAGCAGGTCAACTCCGCTTAGCCAGTCTAATTTCTTCTTTATACCCGGCAAATATTTCTCCATTTCCTCATCATCTACTTTCACCTTTTCTATTTTATCGGCAAGGTTATATAATTGCTTTTCGATGATTTGTTGAGGTTTAGGCACTTCAAGGTGCTCAAAAGTTTTGCCAATGCGTTTCTCTATAAGGCGTATCTTGCTTTTCTCTTTGGAATGAATTATAGCTACCGATATTCCGGTTTTACCTGCACGTCCTGTACGACCGCTTCGATGAGTGTAAGTGGCTATATCGTCGGGGATTCCATAGTTGATAACGTGTGTCAAGTCGTTTACGTCCAGTCCGCGAGCTGCCACATCGGTTGCGACAAGTAGTTGCAGATTGCGTTCACGGAATTTTTTCATCACAGTGTCACGTTGAGCCTGTGAAAGGTCTCCATGAAGCGAATCGGCATTATATCCGTCTTCAATCAATTTATCGGCAATTTCTTGTGTGTCTCGCTTGGTGCGACAGAAGATAATGCCATAAATATTGGGATTGTGGTCGGCAATACGTTTCAACGCAAGGTATTTGTCTCGAGCTTGGACAAGATAATAAATGTGTCGCACGTTTTCGGCACCTTCATTACGAGTGCCTATAACAAATTCTTGTGGGTTGTGCATGTAGTTTTTTGCAATCTTGGCAATTTCGGTAGGCATGGTAGCCGAAAAAAGTAGCATTTTTCGGTTTTCCGGGACATTTGAAAGAATTTCGTTAATGTCATCAACAAAACCCATATTAAGCATTTCATCGGCTTCATCAAGAATTACCGTGTGAACATGTTCCATCTTCACTGTGTTACGTTTTATCAGGTCGATAAGACGCCCCGGTGTAGCTACAATGATTTGCACACCTTCTTTCAATGCACGTATTTGGCTTTCTATACTGGAACCGCCATATACAGGAAGAACTTTCAGATTATCGATGTATTTGGAGTAATCGGCAAGGTCACTGCCTATTTGCAGACAGAGTTCGCGAGTAGGGGATAAAATTAATGCTTGCGGGCGTTTCAACTTAGTGTCGATACGCTGTAGAACCGGCAGTCCGAATGCAGCCGTTTTGCCTGTACCGGTTTGTGCTAGTGCCACTACATCATTGTTCTCATTTAGCAGGTGCGGTATTACTTTTTCCTGTACTGGCATAGGGGACGCATATCCCATTTCGGTTATAGCTTTCAATATATCCTCGCGGACGCCTAATTCTTCAAATGTCATAATGATAATCTATTTTAATATTTGCGCTAATAAAATTAAAGCATAAAACAAAGGGGGCGTTAATATGCTGTGGCAAAGATACACATAAAATCCCTAACCACCAATAATCAGTGCAATATCTCAAAATTGCGTTTGGTGATAAAGAAACGAGATAAACTATAAAAAATAATGCCCCACAGTTTAACCCTGTAAGGCATTAATCGATAGATTTTGACGTAATCAATTAAGGCACGTGGTCTTAGACTCCATCAATACGGAGTACATAACGGAACATAGCAGTTTCTGGATTGAACCATTCCTCGTTTTTTGTTTCGGGATATAAGTCAAAATATTTGGTATCACATATAATGTGTTTTTTGTCTATCCCTATAACGTTAATTTCTCTTTTGTTGTCATTGCTACAAGACAGTGATATAATACCTTCCTTTATTATCCAAGTTCCTTCGAATTCTTCTGTGTGGAATCCTATAAAACGCTTAATTACAAATTTACCATCGTCAATGAATCGACATTGGTGTATAATAGGCGTACCTGTAAGTAGTTTTGCTAACGGTTTTAGCTCTCCGTTATCATGTAAACAAGCAGGAGAGGTTGTTGTCCACACTGTATCTGTTAACATGTTTATTAATGTCTTGTCATCAAAGATAACAGTTGCAACGATGGTCGAATCTCCTAACGGAATCTTTCCAAGGCTTTCCTCTACTTTATCACCTCTGGAATCATTGTTGGGCTCGTCGTTATTACAAGCCATAAGGCTTATTGATAATAAAGCCAATAAACTTAATATTTTCAATGTGAACGTTTTCATGATTTATAATATTATAAAGTTCTAATAATCACGAGCAAAAATATGAATGTTTTTACAAAAAAAGTGATGATGTATTAAAAATATAAATGATTTAATGTAGATTAACAAATTAAGTTGTAATATATTCTTAATGTGTTTTGTCATTACAGAGTTTGTATTAAAACAAGCAGGTGTAACCCGGATGATGGGGTTACACCTGTTCTATTCATTGGGTTAAAAAATTGTTATTTCTTGTTACAAGGCTTTGCTTGTTTGCATTGTTGCTTGTAGTGCTTGCATTCCGACTTTGCTTTTGTACAAGCGTTCTTGTCGCACTTGCAATCGGCACACTTTGCAGCCTTACATTCATCAGAACATGCTTTACAGTCGGTACAGGTATTTTGCTGACAATTTGTTTTACTTTTGGTACATTCTACCTTTTGTTGTGGACATTTTGCTGTAGAACAATTATTGTCGGCATAAATTGTTGCTGAACCGGCAATGAGAGCTATAGCCATTATGGCTGTTACAAATAATTTTTTCATAATCTTTTCAATTAAATTAATGATACATTGCAAATGTAGTGTATCTTTTTCTAATTAGAAAGAATATTTATGTGCAGAAATCTTAAATAAATTGAAAACTCAAATTGTGAAATTTAAGAATCCGTTTTAATTTAATTTTTCTCGATTAAGACTGTCGCATATGCCGAGATTCCCTCTTGACGACCTGTAAAGCCTAATTTTTCGGTAGTGGTGGCTTTTATTGAGATGTCGTCGATGTCGCAACCAATGCATTTTGCAAGTTCTTGTTGCATGGCAGGAATATGTGGATTGATTTTGGGTTGTTCTGCACAAATGGTTATATCGGCATTACCGAAAGAGTAACCTTTTCGGGTGAGTAGTTCCATGACCTCCACAAGCAGTTTACGGCTGTCGGCTCCTTTATAACGTGGATCTGTGTCGGGAAAATGAAAACCGATATCGCGCATATTTGCTGCTCCTAAAAGTGCGTCGCATAGTGCATGGATGGCAACGTCGGCGTCACTATGTCCCAAAAGCCCCAATGTGTGTGGTATTTTCACACCGCACAACCATAGTTCACGACCTTCCACAAAACGATGAACGTCAAATCCCATTCCTACTCTAATTTTCATGTTTGCTATGTGTTAGAAATTATTTACCGAAAAGATTTTTTAGACCATCCATGTCGAATGTCAAGGAGAAACGTAGTGTTTGGTCCAATGGGCTGCTTTGTGCTGTTGCTATCATATAGGCAGCATCGAGACGTACAACGTTCAATGCAAAACCGGCACCAAGACCGAAATATTGACGATTTCCTTTATATTGACTTTCGTGATAATATCCTGCGCGTAAAAAGAATTGCTGATTATAGCTGTATTCGGCTCCTATTGAATAATTAATTTCTTTTAATTCTTCACTGAAACCACCGGGTGCATCACTGAATGAATTAAAAATACCGCTAATGGGTGACATGTCTTTCCATTCTTGCAATGCGTCTTCATAGGCTATTTGGTCTTCGTAATCACTTAACCTAGGTTTTGTAGGAACCAATAATTTATTTACATCAAGTGCTAATGCTAAATTGTGGTAATCGGCAAGAGGAAACATAAACATTGTTCCGAGCCTTAGATTTGTAGGAAGGAATGCCGGTTCGTTTCCACCGCTATAAGACACTTTACTACCGATGTTTGATATGTTGAATCCGAGTGACCATTGACATTCGTTGCGTCCCACAATAGGATAGGTGGTGTAGTAGCCGGAAATGTCGGCGGCAAAAGCTGACGCGCCTTTGGTGTCGTCACTGGAGGAAGATTCGTCAAAAGATAGATCGGAATAAACATATCGTAACGCAACACCCATAGAAAAACTATTGGATAGTTTACGAGAGTAACCCAAATCAAGTGCCATTTCAAATGGGTTAATGCTATTGATAAGATTGTTGTCGTTGTCGGTCATTGAAACCTCTCCCAATGAGAAGTAGCGTAAAGACGCGCTTATTGCCTGATTATCCTCATTACCGAGTTTCCAATAACCCGCAATATTGGCAAGATATATATCGTTAACCAATTTTCTTAACCAAGGTGTGTAAGACACCGAAACTCCGGCTTTGCTGTAAGCAAAAGCATATTTTGATGGATTCCAATATTGTGAATTTGCATCGGGGTCGGTTGCAGCTCCAAGATCACCCATGGAGGCGCCTCTTGCGTCGGGGACGATACCTAAGGATGTTACGCCTGTAGTGATAGGATTAAACTCATTTTTCAGGCTCTCTTGAGCATTTACAATACAAGGTGTGATTGTAAATACCATTAGGAATATGATTACGATTCGCGATATTGTTTTCATTGAATTGCAGTTTGTTATTTATATGGTATATAACTGCATTTTTGTTGAAATATTGTATTTGTATCGTTAAAAGTTGGTGTAATGGATGTTATTCTTTAAGAACAATTATTTCAATAGGTTGGCTAACCCCATGTCCTTCATCTCCATAAAAAGACGAATATAACGTGTATCTGCCGGGTTTCACTCGGTCTCCGTTCATGTCTTTTAAATCCCATGAAAAAGATGTTCCGGAAACTTCTTTTGTCAAAATGGTATTGTCGGCATTGTCGCATACGTGTAAATAACAATTGCTTACGTTACAATCCGTTTTAAGTTCAAGAGCCAATGAGGTGCGTACAGCTTCATCGTGGGAGATAAGTTCGCAATTGTTTTCTTCTTCCACGACATGGAAAAAGGCTTCTTTAAATGTGGTATTTCCGGCAATGTCGCTTACTTCCAAACGTAAGGTATGTTTACCTGTTGACAGATTGTATAGTTGTATGTTTCCTATGATTGTTTTTGTGCCATCTTGAGCTGTCGTGTAATTGCTTAATGACGGTATGTTGTTATTGTCGATAAGCAACTTCATTGAACCTTGTATGTCGTTTGCCTTGGTGTTTATGGCATAATCGTCGTTTGCTATAAATGTAACGATGGGATTTCTTGTGACCCTAACCTGATTCTTTATATTTTGACCGTTAATTGAAATCATGGAAATATCGGGAGTATTATCGTCATTTAATTTGGTGGTTTCATCAAAGGCTGTGATGACAAATCTATCTTCGTAACCTGATACAATCCTATTGTCGTCGCTTTGTGCAAAAATGCGAATTAAACAAGAATCACCTGCCGCCATACAATTGGCAGGTAATGTGATGGATGTGTTGAATTTTCCGTTTTCCGCTTTGGATGTCACGTGGCAAAGTTTTTCGCGAGGATAGAACGATGGATAAATACTTTTTGTGCTTGGTGACGTTATGTCTTTAAATTTAACGGCTTTATCGAAAACTGAAATAGTAACATTTCCATTAAAAGATTTATCAACAATGCCTTCTGCTGTATTGATTATACCCGAAATTTTTACTGTTGATAGTGGAGATAATGCAATATCGCCGGTTCCTACAGAAATATCGTTTATCGAATTTATTTTACAACGATTCAAGGGGAAGCGGAATTTTACGGCAGGATCACCGAAAAGCGTGAAGCTGAGTTTGTTGTAATTGTAGGCTGTCCCAAACGTTTTTTTAGCCTCCATGCAAGCCTCTCCAATGGTGCGATATTCACCTTTTTCGTTCAATGTAAACAAAATTTGAGCAAGGGCTTTGTTTAATTTGTCGTTTTGAGACGAATATACGGTGCGTGTGGCAGCGAGCACACCAATGGCACCGCCACCGGGTGTTAATATCATTTCTTCGCTGATACATCTTGATTCGTTGTCATATTGAGCTGCATCGCACCCTGCAATAACGAAAAATGGTAAATTGTGGTATTTTGTGTTTAAAACTTTTGCTTTATTCCAAATGCGATTATCTCTAGTGAAAGCTATAGGTCCTGCATGACCTATGTAGGATATGTAGCTCAATCCTTCTTTTAATAACCGTTCTGCTTTATCGCGTCCGTCGTTTTCTGTTCCATTTGAATTTTCGTTTAAGTTGGTATGCGTGAACCATTCCTGATATATTTTTTCGATATTCAGGTTTTGTCCTCCAATAGTTTCGGTCAGTATATCTTCAAGACCTTCGGCTTGAGATGTGTGCAGATCGTTATCACCCTTATCGGAAATAATCAATACGTCGCTTTTCCATTTTTCGTGGGTATCCCTTGTTATGTAATCGTAGATTTTGGCAATTGCGACTTCTGCGTCTTCTATAGTTTTTGCAGGGATACGTCCTATGCTGATGGAAAGAATGTCGGTTGGCAATGATTTCCCTGAACCGTCGGCTAAGAATCCGAAGAAGTCATCGGTGGTATAAGATGAAACTATACCTTGACTGTCGTTACTTTGATATGTGAGTAACTGATTTTCGCTTTTCCCTCCATTAAGACTTCGGTTGTCATAAGAACCACAACCAAGAAGAATAAGATATTTTAATTTTTCGGGGTTACGGTCATATAGCATTTTTAAAAACAGTCGATATGCCATGGCATCTTGTGTACCGGAGGAAAATTCATTGAAAATATCTTCTTCATCTGCATTGATTACGCTGAAATTGTCATGATTACGGTGAATCTCGGCAAGTTTTTCGGCTTGTGTTTTGAAGTTGGTAGGATAAATGATTACCATATCGGGAGTCTCATGTCCGTGTAAATTTTGGTTGTTTATTATGCCTGTTATGGTTACCGATTTTAGACTTTTTTCCGGTTTGAAAGCTATGTATTGTCCTATTGTTTCACGAGATAATTGAAATGTATTGTTTTCGGAACTTCCATTGAGTGTAAATTGATTCTTGGGAGTTCCGTCGGTTACGTTCCACACCAGTACGGTTTCGTCGATATTCTTTAATGTGACTCTATGCGCCATAGTGGTGTTGATGAATCCCAATCGCATTTGTGTACTATCGGTGGGGAAGGTTGTGTCTTTTGTGTAAGTTACGGTATAATAATCCAAATTGGCTGAATTAATGCCGGTGTCTGTGATGTTTATTTTTAATGAATAGTTGTCGGCTATGGCAACATCGGCAGAACTCCCCATTGGTGTGCAAATCTCAAACTTTCGGTTGGGATTTAATATGGGTAATGAGTTGGAAGTTAGGGGAATTTCAGTGTCGTTGATTGTTGCTGAGACGGTAGTGGCGGCATCCACACTGCTCCCGATGGAAAACAGAAGTGTCATGGGGGAGGCTTCAACGCGATTGGGTAATGAAAACGTTAAATCGTAGTCTTCCAATAGATTTTCTCCATAGAAAGTTTTACCGCTGCAAAGAAATGAAAACATTTCATTATTGTGGTGAGTGTAATCGTAACACTTTTCCAAATATACGATTTCGGTTGTTTCTACGTCGGTTACCGTATTGACATGCAAAACTTGAAACTCTTCACTATCGGTTATAAAATAGTGTCCGTATTTTGAATACGGATTTATAGTGCCTGTATAATAGCTGTTTCCGGAATCGGTGTTGAAAACCATTTCGGTGGCACCCTTTGCATAAAAAATGATTTTTTCATTAAATGTGGTTGTTGGTATTTGAGATAAATCATCAGGAAGAGATTCATTGAGTACCTCATCAGTCATATATCCGCCATTACCGAAAATCTTTATTTTGCTAATGTCGTTAAATCCCATTTCTGCAAGTTGCCCGGCAGTAATTTCATGTACACCGGTTTCAGTTACTCTTATTTTCGCCCATTTGCCTGTTGCGAGTTTTGAGGTTGTCGTAAAATGGGTAGTAGGTAGTGCCGATACATTATGAGAAGTGGAAAATATTGTGAAAAACAATATAAGCCCGATGATAGTCTTTAATTTCATGGGTAATATATCTTTTTTAAAAGTTATTTTACTTTAAAATGTAGTAATTCGTTTTCTCCAAGTTTGCCTGTGATGGAGTCGTTTATTGATAGCTTAAATCCGCTTTCAGGTTTGAACCCGGTATATAAAATATCTCCGATTTTGAATGTGTAGTATTTGCTTAATTCTTCAATGAGACTGTCTATGTTAAGGAGCATTTCGGATGTGTTTAATTCAATGTTTGTGCCGAGGGTGGTTTTTATGGTTATAATGTTGTTCTGTGATAAATCAAAGTTTTCAAGCAAAACAAAATCACCAAGTATTGCGGCACTATCAAAAGCATTGATGGCAGAAGCCGAAGCGTCAATTTTTGCCTGAGAACTAAAACCGTGTGCTTCAACACAAAGTCCTACTGTGACGGCATCGTAATAACGTGGAGCAAATCGTTTTGCTATGTTTTTGCCTAATCGGTTAATTCTTACGACAAGAGCCGGATGTGCTATGAATTTTTGTGCAAAATCGGGTAGGAATAAGGGTTTTCCGTCTTTTAATAAAGACGAATCAGCCATGAGATATACTTGCGCTTGTTCCGATGTGTTGTAATTACCTTTGATTCCTATAACTTTCATTTGCCGAAAGGTGTTAAAGAGTTAATTAGATACCGTTTTCTTGCATGCGATTATATATGAGGGCAAGATGAGCATAAATCGATGTGTTTTGAATCACAATGTTTTCGGGTGCTTTAATCCTGTATGGTGTAAAATTCCATATAGCTTTCAATCCGCATGCTATCATTTTGTCGGCAGCCTCTTGGGCGTGTTCAACGGGGACAGCGAGAATACCAATTTCGGTACCTGTGGCTTTCTGTTGTGATTTCATGTCGGAAATGTTATAGATAGGCACACCGCATATATCGGTTCCTGCTATTTCCGGCTTTACATCAAATCCAGCTATAATGTTTAGTCCGTATTGCGACAAACCTGAGTCACGCATTAAAGCACCACCCAAACTGCCGACACCAACCATGAACGCATTGTGGATTTCCTTGAATCCAAGAAAATCGGCAAGTTCATGAACAAGTGTTTTTACCTCATATCCTATTCTCGTTTTGCCTTTGATATTTAGAAAAGACAGGTCTTTTGCAATCTGTGACGCATCGACTTTTATTTCTTTGGAAATCTGAGTTGATGAAACATACTCTACGTCTTGACTTTGTAAAAGCTGCACATAGGCAAGATACCATGGCAATCGTCTCAAAGTAGGTTCAGGTAGAATAGTACGTGTTTTATGTTGTAATTCAGCCATTTTTAGTTACAATACATATAATGTGCAAAAATACAAATTATTCCATTTATCCCCAAATTTTTAACTTTTCATACAAATTTTGAAGAATCCAAATAAATATTTTGAGGGAGGTTTTGTGGAATTGGAAAAATGTTGTAACTTTGTGCGCTGATTTCCGAATAGGCTCCAATTAAGTGATTGAGTGTTTTGCTTGATCCGCCTCACGGGTTAACTTTTATAAGTTTTTTAATTTAAATGTACGCAATCGTAGAAATTAAAGGACAACAATTTAAGGCAGAAGCCGGTAAATTCTTGTATGTCCACTATCTTGGCGACGAAGTAAAGGCAGGCGATTCAGTAGAATTTGCTAACGTTCTTTTAGTAGACGCTGAAGGTGAAGTAAAAGTTGGTGCACCACTTGTTGAAGGTGCAAAAGTTGTATGCGAAGTAGCTGAAACTCTAGTAAAGGGTGACAAGGTACTAGTATTCAAGAAAAAGAGAAGAAAAGGTTATCGTCGTTTGAACGGTCACCGTCAATATTTCTCAAAAGTAGTGATTAAAGAAGTTGTTGCTTAACCTCTAAAAATTTTAAAGAAATGGCACATAAAAAAGGTGTAGGTAGTTCGAAGAACGGTCGTGAATCAGAAAGCAAACGACTAGGAGTTAAGATTTTTGGTGGTCAATTTGCTAAGGCAGGTAACATTATCAAGCGTCAACGTGGTACAGTTCACCATGCAGGTGAAAACGTTGGTATGGGTAAAGACCACACATTGTATGCTTTGGTTGATGGTAAGGTAGCTTTTGTTACTAGAAAGAACCGCGATTATATCAAGGTGGAACCTATTGCTGATGCAAACTAATTAACTTACTCTCTTGAGTGAGAGTGAAAAGGCAATTACAAGAAATATGGGTATGTCGCACATAGCGCCATGCCCATTTTTCGTTTAAAGGATATATTTGGGGATGTGTTAAAATTCAGATATAAATGAGTTTATTGGTCTTGTTGGTTCTTGTGGCATATTTTATTGTGCTTATGGTTATCTCGCGTACTATATCAAAGGGTAAACGAGATAATAACGAGTCGTTTTTCATGGCAGGACGAAATGCTTCATGGTGGGTTGTCTCAATAGGTATGATTGGGGCAAGCGTGAGTGGCGTGAGTTTCCTGTCGGTGCCGGGTATGGTGGGAGGAATAGGTTTTCAGTATCTGCAAACGGCTTTAGGCTTTATTCTTGGATATATTCTTATAGCCAAAGTGCTTTTACCTGTTTATTATGGTTTCTCATCGCCCAGTATATATGAGTACTTGAAAGAACGGTTCGGATATAATGCCTATAAAACCGGTGCGTGGTTTTTTCTAATCTCTAAACTGTTTGGAACAGCGGCAAAAGTGTATGTAATTGTGTTGGTGTTACATTCTCTGGCTTTTGCTTCGTTGGGATTATCTTTTCTTGTAGGAACGGTGCTGATAATATTCATGATTTGGCTTTATACACGAAAAGGCGGACTGAATACGATAGTTTGGACCGATTTGCTACAAACTGTTTTCATGGTATTGGCATTGATACTCACAATAATAGCGTTTGTTAATAAGTTGGGGCTTGACATTGATGGAATTGTGGATTTGGCAATGAACAGTCGTTGGTCGAAATATATTGAGTTTGATGATTGGACAAGCAAACAACATTTTGTAAAACAATTCTTTTCGGGTGCATTTATAGCACTTGTCATGACCGGTCTTGATCAGGATATGATACAAAAGAACCGAGCCATTCGCACTCTCAAGCAGTCTCAAAAAAATATGTATTGGTACGGAAGTGCTTTTGTACCGTTGAATTTCTTGTTTTTGCTATTGGGATTGCTTATGTTGCAATATGCCGATGTAAACGGTATTATATTGCCGTCAAGAGGAGATGAATATTTGACCTTTTTCGTTACCGGTGGCATGTTTGGCTCGTTTGTTGCGGTATGTTTTATAGTAGGAATAGTTTCGGCTACATTTTCAAGTGCCGATTCTTCTTTGGCGGCGTTGACAACCTCTTTTTGTGTTGATATCGCTGAGCGGAAAGATGATGTGAGATTTCGCAAGTATGTACATGTGGCATTTTGCGTGTTGTTGGTTGCTGTGATATATCTTATACGTGAAGTTAATGACAAATCGCTTATCGACTTGATTTATGTGATGGTGTCTTATACTTATGGTCCGTTGTTGGGACTTTTCGCTTTTGGATTATTTACTCGCCGAAAGACCTGCGACCGTGCCATTCCTTATATAGCTGTAGCTTCACCGTTGCTATGCTATTTTCTTGACATGTGGTGTAAATCGGCATATAATTATGCCTTTGGTTATGAATTGCTTATGCTCAACGGTACAATAACATTTACAGGATTGTGGATATTCGGTATGAAAGCTAAAAAAGAACACTACTTTTGAAAATCAAATAAGACGAAAATATCTCGATTGTCTACTTTGGAAAAAAAGTTTAACTAAAAAAATCCGTGTCTACTTTTTGAGGTTGGTACAAATTTGCGTATTCGCTTGGAAAAATGTCATCACATTAAATTATTCGCTTGGAAAAGTGTAAATTTGTTGGTGGATAAATGATAAGAATGATGCTTGGAAGAAAAATTGAGTCAGTCTTGACCATATAATACGACTAATCAGAGTTTTTTTGTGGTGTAATTGAGGGGAAGAATGTTTTTTTGAAAGCATAAGTGCTTAACTGTGGAAAAACATCACTATCTTTGCATATTAATTAATAAATTACGTGGATTATGTCAATAGATAACATTATATCGCAGGCTACTGCCGATGCAGTGAAGGCTCTTTATGGTTTGGAACTTCCTGCTGATAAAATTGTGCCTCAAACTACCAAAAAAGAGTTTGAAGGAAACCTAACTATAGTAGTTTTTCCTTTTGTGAAAGCTGCGAAAAAGTCTCCAGAAGCTACAGCACAAGAGATCGGTGAATACTTGCAGGCTAATTGCGAAGCGGTAAAGTCGTTCAACGTGATTAAGGGATTCCTTAACATCGTGATTGAACCTACATTTTGGGTGGGAGTACTTAATCACATTGCAGAAACTCCTGATTACGGTTTCAAGCCTGTAACTCCGGAAAGCGAACTTGTGATGATTGAGTATTCGTCTCCTAACACGAATAAGCCGCTTCACTTGGGACACGTGCGTAACAACTTGCTTGGTTACAGCCTTTCACGCATTATGACGGCAAACGGTTACAATGTGGTAAAAACCAATATCGTAAATGATCGCGGAATTCACATCTGTAAGTCAATGCTTGCATGGCAAAAGTGGGGTGAAGGCATAACTCCAGAAAAAGCCGGTAAGAAAGGCGACCACTTGATTGGTGATTTCTATGTGGCGTTTGATAAGCACTATAAGGCAGAGGTTGCCGAACTTATGGAGAAAGGCATGAGCAAGGAAGAAGCCGAAAAGGCATCTCCTTTAATGGAAGAGGCTCACGAAATGCTTAAAAAGTGGGAAGCAGGCGATGAAGAAGTGCGCAGCGTGTGGCGTATGATGAACGAATGGGTCTATGCTGGATTTGATGAAACTTACAAACGACTTGGTGTGGACTTTGATAAGATCTATTACGAAAGCGAAACATATCTTGAAGGTAAGGAAAAGGTGCTTGAAGGTCTTGAAAAAGGTATAATGTACCGTAAAGACGATAATTCGGTGTGGGCGGACCTTACCTACGACGGACTTGACCACAAATTGTTGCTTCGTAGCGATGGCACATCGGTGTATATGACACAGGATATTGGTACTGCGAAACTGCGTTATCAGGATTATCCTATCGATAAGATGATTTACGTGGTGGGAAATGAACAAAACTACCACTTCCAAGTACTTTCTTTACTTCTTGACAAGCTAGGCTTCAAGTGGGGAAAAGATTTGGTTCACTTCTCCTATGGTATGGTGGAATTGCCTGACGGAAAGATGAAATCACGTGAAGGAACCGTGGTTGACGCTGATGACCTGATGGATGAAATGATTACAACGGCTAAAGAGACTTCGGCAGAACTTGGAAAACTTGACGATTGCACAGCCGAAGAAGCTGATAATATTTCTCGTATAATAGGTCTTGGTGCGTTGAAATACTTTATTTTGAAAGTTGATCCACGCAAGAACATGACTTTCAATCCTAAAGAATCAATTGATTTCAATGGTAACACCGGTCCGTTCTTGCAATATACATACGCACGTATCCAATCTCTTTTACGCAAGGTGAAAGAAGCCGGAATAAGTGAAACTTATGGTGTGGTGGCTCCACAAGAAAAAGAAATCACGCTTATTCAACGTCTTGCCGACTTCCCAAGTGTGGTGGAAGAAGCAGGTAAAAACTATAGTCCTGCGTTGATTGCCAATTATGTGTATGACTTAGTGAAAGAATATAATCAGTTCTATCACGATTGTCCTATCATGAAAGAAACCACGGAAGAGGTGCGTGCATTCAGAATAGCATTGTCTCGCACTGTGGGTAATGTTATAGCTCGTGCAACAAGTCTTCTTGGAATGGAAGTTCCGGAGAGAATGTAATTCAGTTAGGAGTTAGGAATTAGGAGTTAGGAGTTGTTTAGTAGGCTGTTTGTAAACTCTTACTCTATTGGAATGTTATATTAAAGATAAATTTAGAAAATAAAAAAGATTATGAATAGCTTTGATTATGGTTCAAGCAATCAGTCGCTTGATGTATATGTATCACAGGTAATGCGCCAAGTCTTTACTAAGATGTTCTTGGCTATGGTTATAACGGCTCTTTCAGCATATATGGTTCTTTCGGTAGAGCCATTGGCACGTTTTGTGTTTACTAATCCAATGGTATATTGGGGATTGTTGATAGGTGAAATAGTTATGGTTATTTCTTTGTCGGCAGCATTGAATAAGTTGAGCAATGTGGGTGCTACGTTGTTGTTTTATGCCTATGCTATTTTGAATGGAATGACGCTAAGTTGTATTGTTTTTGTTTATACGGCGTCTTCAATCGTGTTGACATTTGCAATTACAGCCGGAGTATTTGCTACTATGGCGATTTATGGCTATGTGACAAAGAATGATTTAACAAGATTCGGTTCATTTATGACAATGGCATTATTTGGTTTGATAATTTGTATCGTAGTGAATATGTTTATGCACAGTAGTACAATGGAATGGATTATCAGTTTTGCCGGAGTAGTGATATTTATAGGTCTTACTGCATGGGATGTGCAAAAGATAAAGCGTATGGCAGCGATGTCCGATTATAGTAATGCAGGAAAACTTGCAACAATAGGAGCATTAAGCCTATACTTGGATTTTGTGAATTTGTTCTTGTATCTGTTGCGTTTCTTTGGAAACAGCCGAGACTGATTTTAAAAATAGAAATTATATGAGTAAAGGCGGTTGCATGCAATCGCCTTTACTCATGCTTAATTATGTGGAAAATAATTTTAAATTGTGATTGGGTTATGCTATCTTTGCAATAAATATTATCACACAAAACGGTGTAAATTGATTACTATTATGAAAAAAATCGTTTTATTGGCAATTATATCGTCAATAAGTGTCCTAAATTCTTGGGCTATAGATTCTTTATCGGTTGATTCCGATACATTGGAAGTTTCTGTGAAAACTCCTGAATTGGAATGGGATAAAGTGTATGCTATTACTCCTAGGGTAAATCCGAATTATTTGTTTGCTCCATTGGTTTTTGAAGAATATTCAACAATAGATTCCGTAAAACCTGTGACCGATGAAAGTGGTGTTATGTTTGGTTTAAAATTGGATATAAATGATGAGTGGCTCAAGTCATCGTTTGAAAACAGGCGTAAAACACTTGGTATGCGATACAATGCGATGGTTCAAAATCCGCAAAATGTTCAGTATAATCAAAAAGATTTGCCTATTCCACCTAAAACATACGTCATAGCGCCTAATCCGTCAAAACGTATGGTTACAATAGAAGAGAGAAAATACGATAATCTTGAAACGGTACAGGCTGAGGCTATAAAAGTGCGCAATTGGATTCATTCATTTAATGCTTCGGTGCAATTATCTCAGGCTTATTTGTCGGATAACTGGTATCAAGGTGGTGAAAATAATGTGAATGTAATAGGTAGCTTTGTGTGGAACGTTAAACTAAATGAAAATGTTTACAAGAAATTACTTTTTGAGAATACGGTACAATATAAGGTGAGTGTAAACTCTGCGCCTCAGGATTCAGTACGTGGATATAGTATTAGTCAAGATTTATTCCAGGTAAATACAAAATTTGGTTATAAAGCGATTAAAAAATGGTATTATTCGGCTACATTGCGTTTTAAGACTCAGTTGTTTAATAACTATAAGGCAAATACGCACACAATGAAAGCTGCTGTGCTTAGTCCTGCCGAACTTAACTTAGGTCTCGGTATGACTTATAGCACCACTTCTAAGAATAAGGCATTGAAACTTGATATGTCCTTGTCTCCGTTATCAATGGATATGAATCTTTGTAGAGAAATTGTTAAGATTGATCCTACATCTTTCGGTATCGATGAGGGTAAGCATTTTAAGGCTGAATTCGGTTCTAATCTTGAAGCAAAAATGTCATGGAAAATATGTGATGAAGTAACTTGGTCTAGTCGTTTGTTTGCGTTTACCAATTATGACCATATACAAGGAGACTGGGAAAATACATTGAATTTTACCATTAACAAATATTTGTCAACTAAATTGTATGCTCATTTACGTTACGATGATTCAGTAACAAAGGATCCTAGTTGGAAATATTGGCAGTTTAATGAAGTTCTTAGCTTTGGCTTTAATTATACATTCTCAATGTAATAAATTATGCGTTCCGTTTGGCAATATATTCTGGTGTTTGTGCTGATTTTAATGTCATCACATAAGAGTATTGCCAAAGAACATCCTGAATTACCTTTTAGGGGAGAAATTTTAAAGGATTACGATGAGGAATCGGTTAAGGCTCGTTGCGACGCAACCGATTTACAACCATTAGAGGGTATATGGTATTATCCCGACGAAAGAATGTCTATCGTTATAGAACGTTGTGATAATACATTGAACAACAATGTACAAGACTATCGTTTGGTATTGATTGATACCGATGATATGGAACTTCTCCCCGGTACTGTTATAGGGTATTGTTTACCTACGGTAGATGGTAGCAAATATAAGTTGTGGATATATAGTGAACAAAAAGGTTCTATTCTTGAGAATCCACAAATGTGTGTGGCTACGCTAGATGGAAATAATGATGAAATTCATATTGAACGTAGTGAAGTGAAAATGAAAGTGAGAGTTAATTTCTCTCGTTTTCTTCCTAAATTACTGAAAGGAATTTCAATTGTACCAAGTAAGAAAGAGGTAAAAGTTCCGGAAGGTTTTAAAAAAATCTATCCGAAGGGCATGAAAACCGGAATACGTTATCTGTAATTTCTATGTGAATGAAAATACGTGTATTAATATTATTGATAGGACTATCGGTTTCGTTATGGGTTGGAGCTCAGGAACGTATTAATAGTACACGTAAAAGATTAAAGTTGGATGAATCCCAACAAGAGACGTGGAATAATGTAATTGATTCGATAGTTGTGGAACGTGTTGATGATTTCAGTGAAAAAGCTGTAACTATGAGGGGATATTCCAAACCTGCAGGAGCAGCTAAAGAGTCTTTTATGTTGACTAATAATACAAATTTGTATATTTCTCTTGTTGAAATGATATTTCGGTATTCCGATATGGAAGGCGTATCGGTGCATGAACGAACCGAGAGTATAGTGTGTGATTTGCCGCCATATAGTTCTCGACAAGTGTCAATTAAGTCTTTTGATGAGGGAAAGAGATTCTATTATTACAAAAATAAGCCACGCAAAGATGCTGTGGCTTATAAAGTGGCAATAAAACTTCTTCGTTATGATGTTAAAATTCTAAGAGATTAGAATTTTACTTTTAAATGGTCTCCTGTGTCCTTAACAATAGCTTCATGATACTCTTTGTTATAGCCGGGGAAATCCGGTTGAACAGGTAAGCCGTCAGGATTTCTCTTGAATTGTCCGTTTTCTTCTTTTTTACGGTTTCCATCAAGATATTTTACAAGAAGATATTCACCTAACTTACGATATTTTGCTGTAGCGTCTTCTGCTACGAAGCTACTGTAATTTGTTAGATAATCAACAGCCTTTTCCGGAGATTCTTTATAAAGTCTTGCAGCTTCGGCTTCAATAAACGACATGTTTTGTTCAAAAGAATCTTCAAGTGAAGTTTGAACCTTACGAATATCGTCAATCATTAGAGAATATCGTCCGTATGCTTGATTTGCTACCCAGTTGTTGACCCAAAATGCTGACTCCAAAGAGAATGTATAAAGGTCGGCAGTCTTTTCGTCATAGCTTTTCGGTATGTTGCTAATGCAGCAGTACATGGGTACAAATACGTTTGTATTGGCGTCATCTACACCAAACCAGTGAATACCTCCTATCTCATTTGGCAACCATGAACGCATTTGGCTTACCAAAACAAATGCAGTCTGTTGGGTTGCTATGGCACGTTCATTGAAATATGTTTTTCCTTCAACTTCAAAATTCATGGGTCGAAAACGGTATGGTAAATCCCATAATATTTTAGCTCCTGCGTCTTTTGTCATGTCGAATGGGGTTCCTTCAAAATGGTCGCGCATCATATTTTGCATACCTCTCACACTAACTTTCTTATCCGGTTTTACATAAAGAGGCAGGATTTCGGCATTTTCTTCTCCATTTAGGTAGGGTAGATATTTATCCATACCGCTGCAATAGCGATTGAAGAACGCCCATACGCGAGCATCACAACCGCGGTATGCCAAGAAATCCCAAAAACCGTATGCTTTGGCGAAATCAAAGTCGCTGTCTTTTCCATTGAAATATCCCATTTTACGAGCAAAGGAGATTACATCTTTTGAATAAATACAATTAGTTTTGTCGTTTTGTGGAAATTGGTGGATACGCGGGGCATTGGCGTGTCCGGTTATGCAATCGTCGGGGATACGATGTGCAACCCACACAGCACCTTTTTCTTTTCCTCCTTTTCCGCACATTTCCATTACCCATATTTCATTTGGATCTCCGATAGAGAAAGATTCTCCGTGACTGTTGTAACCATATTCAGCAACTAAATCGGTCATAATCTTGATAGCTTCACGAGCTGTTTTTGCACGTTGGAGTGTTATGTAAATTAAGCTGCCGTAATCGATGATTCCTGTGGTGTCAACAAGTTCTTCTTTACAAGTCCAAGTGGATTCGGTGATAGTGAGTTGGTGCTCATTTATGTTACCTACAACTTTATAGGTGTTGGCAACTTCAGGAATTTCACCCCAACGCTTATTGGTGTCCCAATCTCTCACTTCACGCATACTTCCTTCAGCGTGTGTGGCTGCAGGCATATAATTTAATGCACCGTAAAGAGTATGGGCATCGGCGGCATAAGTTATGAGTGTGGAACCGTCGATTGTGGCATTTCTTCCGGCAAGCAGACTTGTACAAGCTTGAGATTCACTTGTGGTGCCAATCATAGCCATTATGGCAAGGCTTAATGTTGAAAGTTTTTTTATCATAATGATATTATTTGTTGGTTTTAATCTTTGGAGTAGCTATAGTAACCATAAAACTACTATCGTGTTTAAAATGTCTTATTTTAAAATGATGTTTCTTTTTGTCTTTGATTGCTACAAAAGTGTTGGTGTAGCTGAGTGGTTTATATATATCGTTGCGGAAATTGATACCCTTGGCTTCTATTGCTTTGTATACAGCTTCTTTGGCTGTCCAATAATATAGGTTAACTATTTTGTCGTTAGGAAGGGTGATATGCAACTCTGTATCGTTGAGAAATTTCTCTCTCACGCGTAACACTTGCTCGGCTTTATGCTCAATGTCGAGTCCGATTGCATAAAGGGACGATACTGCGACTCCTACAAGATAAGATGAATGTGAAATACTTATGTGTGTAGGTACATTCTTAATACGTGGAGCACCTGCTTCATTATATTCTAATTCAAAATCGTGTCCGAAAATGTGATTGAGGATGAGCAATGTTGCCAATTTTTCACAAGCTCTTGTGTATGACTTTATATTCTCGATTTGAGAGGTTGAAATGCCCGATTTCTTGCATAATGATAGAAGCTCATCTTTGGACTCTTTGATTTCCCAAAGATAAACACTTACATCATCGAGAATAATTGGTTCATTGTCTAAGGGCATAGAGGGGCAATTTTGACTTTGACGTTTACAATGCGATGTTTCGCTACTTTTAAAATTTGGAAATGGAATCGTCCATAGTCGATGATTTCTTTTTCAGCGGGAAAATCTCCTTTTAAGTTAAGAATAAGTCCGGCGATAGTTTCGGCATCTCCTTCAATTTCTTCAAACACGTTTTCCTCGCAATCGGTGATTTTGTAGAAATCGTTAAGTAGCGTTTTCCCATCGAAAACGTAGGTGTTATTATCTATTTTTTTGTAGGATTTATCTTCTTCGGTGTCATATTCATCATCTATATCACCTACAATTTCTTCAAGAATGTCTTCAAGTGTAACGATACCTTGCGTACATCCGAATTCATCAACTATGATTGCCATGTGAACTTTTGTTTTCCTGAAATCTTCCAATAGGTCTCCGATTACACGAGTCTCGGGTACAAAGTATGCCGGACGTAGCAATGTTGTCCAATTAAAATCTTTAGAACGTTTGCCAATATATGGAAGCAGGTCTTTTGCATAAAGCACACCTTTGATGTTGTCGGAATTACCTTCATAAACCGGCATGCGGGAATACCCATTTGTTGTAACAATCTTAACAACTTCATCAAAGTCGGCAGAGTATTCGATATCTACAACATCCACACGAGAACGCATGATTTCGGCTACAGTTTTATCCCCGAATGTGAGAATCCCTTCAAGCAGTTCTTTTTCGTTTTCTGAATTAACTTCTGAAAGTTCAAGAGCTTGCGATAGGTCATCCATAGATATTGTTTCGGTTCTTTTTGTCACTACTTTATTGACTATAATGGTGCTTTTTACCATAAGTCGTGAAAGGGGACTGAAAATTGCACTCAGTGCAGAAAGACCGCCTGTTGCAAATGCTGCAAATTTGACGTTATTGTTGGATGAATAAAGTTTTGGGATAATTTCTCCAAAAAGAAGAATCAGGAATGTGAGAAATACCGATTGTATTATAAAATCCAATATAGCACTTCGCACTTCAAGTATTTGATTAAGAGCAAAGTTGCACAGAATGATAATTGTTACGTTTACCAGATTATTGGAAATCAATATTGTGGCAAGTAATTTTTCCGGGTTGGAAAGTAAGCGTTTTACTGTATCTCTTGTACTTTGGCTGGTAAATTTGTCGAAATCGGTTTCCTTTAATGAAAAGTATGCAAGTTCGGAGCCTGAAACGAATGCCGAGATACATAGGCATAATAATGCTACGATACAGGCAATAATGCTGGATGTAGTAGGTGCGTTTACCGAGATGAGAGGTTGTGCAATATCGGTTGTTGCCAATATCAACGAAAAAATGCACGATAACGGGTCTGTGTCCAAAATTCTATGAATTAGTTAAACAAAAGTGTTTGGATTTTAATTCCAAACAAGAAATAAGCAATATGGCTTATATTTACGTTGCAAATATACACAATAAAATATTAAGCAACAAAAAAGGTTGCCGAATATATCGACAACCTTATGAATGTTTAATGATAGTTGGAAAATTATTCAGCCTTTCCGTCGCTACCAAGAACGTTGATGATCTTGTGCTTGTAAAGTTTTTCCATGTTGTCGCGTGCAGGACCTAAATATTTACGTGGGTCAAATTCTGCAGGCTTTTCAGCAAATACTTGACGAACAGCAGCTGTCATAGCAAGACGACTGTCAGAGTCGATGTTGATTTTACATACAGCGCTCTTAGCTGATTCGCGAAGCCATTCTTCAGGAATACCGATAGCAGCCTTCAAAGCACCACCAAACTTGTTGATTGTTTCAACTTCATCTTGAGGAACTGAAGATGAACCGTGAAGAACGATAGGGAATCCAGGAAGTTTTTCTTCTACTGCCTTCAATACGTCAAATGCCAATGGAGGAGGAACAAGCTTTCCGTTTTCGTCCTTTGTGCATTGTTCAGGAGTGAACTTGTAAGCACCGTGAGAAGTACCGATTGAGATAGCCAAGCTGTCACATCCTGTGCGAGTAGCGAAGTCGATAACTTCTTCCGGGTCAGTGTAAGTGTGGTGGTCACTAGATACTTCATCTTCAACACCTGCTAATACACCAAGTTCGCCTTCTACTGTTACATCATATTGGTGTGCGTATTCTACAACTTTCTTTGTAAGAGCAACGTTTTCTTCGTATGGAAGGTGTGAACCATCAATCATTACTGAAGAGAAACCGCAGTCAATACAATCTTTACAAAGTTCGAAACTGTCACCATGGTCTAGGTGAAGAACGATTTGTGGATTAGCCCAACCAAGTTCTTTTGCATAAGCAACAGCACCTTGAGCCATGTAGCGAAGAAGGGTAGCGTTTGCGTAATTGCGAGCACCTTTTGATACTTGTAGGATAACCGGAGATTTTGTTTCAGAAGCAGCCTTGATGATTGCTTGAAGTTGCTCCATGTTGTTAAAGTTGAAGGCAGGAATTGCATATCCGCCCTTGATAGCCTTAGCGAACATATCACGAGTGTTCACTAGACCAAGTTCTTTAAAATTTACCATAATACTTAAGTATAGATATAATTATTAAATGTTATTTCCTTTAATTTAATTGCGTTGCAAAGATAACAAAATATAAATTATGAAATATCGTTATTTTAGAAAAATATAGTATTTTTGCATGCCATTTGTGTAATGACTTTGTCGAATCGCGAGATTTCGGCGTGATAGAAATGATTACTGTATCTGTTGTTACATATAAGACCGATATATCCGAATTAAGAAATTGTCTTAGTTCAATATCGTCACATCTTGTAAGAAAGGTGTATGTGGTAGATAATTCAAGGCAGATTTCCATTGCAAATTTTTGTAGGCAGTTTGAAAAAGTGGAATATATAGGCAGTCCTAATGTGGGTTATGGTGCCGGACATAATATAGCGATACGAAAAGCACAAAAGCTTAATACCAAATACCATCTTGTTCTGAATAGTGATGTGTATTTTGGTGAAGAAGTATTACCTCGCCTTGTTGAGTATATGGATAAGAATGAAGATGTTGCACAGGTTCAACCTAATATTATTTATCCTGATGGGACAATGCAATATGGTTGTCGTTTATTGCCATCACCTATTAATCTTATTTCTCGACGTTTCTTCTTTAATAGCTTGACTGAGAAACTTAATCATGATTTTATGCTTTATGATTTCGACCATAAGATACCTATGAATATTCCTTATCATCAAGGGTCTTTCTTGTTGTTTAGAACTGCATGTTTTAAGAAAGTGGGGCTTTTTGATGAACGCTTTTTTATGTATCCTGAGGATATCGATATAACTCGTCGCATGCACAAGCATTATCGCACTATGTTTTGGCCGGAAGTTACAATTGTACATGCTCATCGTGCTGCAAGTTATAAAAGTTTGAGAATGCTTGCTGTACATAGCTGGAATATGGTGAAATATTTCAATAAGTGGGGATGGTTTTGGGATAGAGAACGTAAAGAATGGAATAAATCAGTGCTTAACGAAGTGAGTGCTAATAAAGAAAAGTGATTAAAATACGTGTTTTTTCTTATTTTCGGTAGTTCTTTCTGAAAAATTGATAATAATAACTTATCTTTGTCTGGCATTTCTATAAGAAATGTTTAAATATTATTCAATATTAATTTAATAACTTTTTTCGATATTAAATAATGAGAAAATGGCGCATTGAGGATAGTGCTGAATTGTATAATATCAAGGGTTGGGGACGTTCTTACTTCTCAATCAATGAAAAAGGGCACGTCCAAGTTACACCAAAAGAAGGCTACGCTGCCGTTGATGTGAAAGATGTGTTGGATGAATTGCAGTTACGTGATATCACACCACCGGTACTGCTTCGTTTTC
The DNA here is from genome assembly GCA_964613095.1 of uncultured Muribaculaceae bacterium. Taxonomy (GTDB): domain Bacteria; phylum Bacteroidota; class Bacteroidia; order Bacteroidales; family Muribaculaceae; genus RGIG4576. The sequence continues at coordinate 58,340 of CAZTFX010000005.1, forward strand.
CGGACATATTGGATAACCGAATTGAAAAAATTTCAAAATGTTTCAAGCAGGCTGCCCAAGAGTATGAGTATACTGCTGAAAACTTTATTATATATCCTATTAAGGTGAATCAAGTGAGACAAGTTGTAGAGGAGCTTGTGAGTCACGGTAGAAGATACAATATAGGTTTGGAAGCAGGTTCAAAACCGGAACTTCATGCAGTGCTTGCCTTGAATAATGCCGACAAGTCGGTGATCGTATGTAATGGCTATAAAGATGAAAATTATATAGAACTTGCACTTTTGGCTCAAAAAATGGGACGTCGCATTTATATCGTTGCCGAAAAGCTCAATGAATTGAAATTGATGGTGAATGTAGCAAAGCGACTTGGTATTCGTCCTAATATGGGTGTGCGTATTAAACTCACCAGCTCCGGCAGTGGAAAGTGGGAAGAATCGGGAGGAGATAGCAGTAAGTTTGGTCTTAATTCAAGTGAATTGCTTGAGGCTCTTGACTTCTTGGAAAGTAAAGATATGAAAGATTGCTTGAAATTGATTCATTTTCATATAGGTAGTCAGATTACAAAAATTCGTCACATTAAAAATGCTTTGCGTGAGGCATGCCAATTCTATGTTCAGCTGAGCAAGATGGGCTTTGGCGTGGAATTTGTTGATATTGGTGGAGGTTTGGGTGTCGATTATGATGGAACACGTAGCAGTGCAAGTGAATACAGTATGAACTATTCTATTCAGGAATATGTAAATGATGCTGTATCACAATTGGTGGATGTGTGCAATAAGAATGAGTTGAGACATCCTAATATTGTGATAGAGTCGGGGCGTTCGCTTACTGCACATCATTCTATTCTTGTGCTAGATGTGTTGGAAACCACTCATTTGCCCATTTGGGATGATGACGATGTAGTGGGAGAAAACGAACATGAACTTGCACGTGAGTTATATGGAATTTGGGATAAACTGAATCAGCAACGCATTTTTGAAAGTTGGCACGATGCTTTGCAAATACGTGAGGAAGCGTTGGATTTATTCAGTCTCGGATTGTTGGATTTGCGCACGCGTGCAATGATTGAAAAACTGTTTTGGTCGATAGCCCGAGAGGTTAATGATATCGCTTTATCTCTGAAACATGCGCCTGAGGAACTTCGTAAAGTGGTGAAGATGCTACCGGACAAATATTTTTGTAATTTCTCGCTGTTCCAGTCATTGCCCGACTCTTGGGCGATAGATCAGGTGTTCCCGATAATGCCTCTTTCTCGTTTGGACGAAAAGCCTACACGTCATGCAACGTTGCAGGATATTACATGTGATAGCGATGGTAAAATATGTACTTATGTATCGTCGCAAGGAGCATCCAATTTCTTGCCCGTTCATGCGCTGAAGTCGGGTGAACCATATTATTTGGGTGTGTTCTTGGTGGGTGCGTACCAAGAAATTTTAGGTGATATGCACAATTTGTTTGGAGATACCAATGCAGTACATATTGATGTGTACAAGGACAGATATGAAATAGACCAGGTTATCGAAGGCGAAACAGTTGCCGAAGTGCTTGAATATGTCGAATATAATCCCAAAAAACTGGTACGTAATGTGGAAACTTGGGTTACGGCTTCAATGAAAAGCGGTAAAATTACCCCCGAAGAAGGACGCGAATTTTTAAGCAATTACCGTTCCGGGCTATACGGCTATACCTATCTCGAAAACGACTAAGACAGTGAGGAGTTAGGAGTTAGGAGCTTTTGTTGTATGTGAATGTGTATGAAAGAAAGTATAATCAAAGAAAAAAGTAAGAAATTTGCTTTGCGAATTATACGGCTTTATCAAGTGTGTAGTGATGAGAGAAAAGAAAAAGTGCTTTCAACTCAACTGTTACGTTCAGGTACTAGTATAGGAGCTAATGTTAATGAGGCTTTGTGTGCAATAAGTCGTAAGGATTTTTTGGCTAAAATGTATATAGCGTATAAAGAGAGTGCAGAAAGTTTATATTGGTTAGAACTGATGAGAGATGCCGGATATATAGCAGAGTGTGAATCTGATAGTATAATGAGTGATTGTGAGGAGTTAAAGAAAATTCTTAGCAGTATAACAAAAACAGTAAAAGAAACCTCCTGACTCCTAACTCCTAACTCCTAATTCCTAACTGACTATGCGTTATTTTATAAAGTTGGCTTATAATGGGGCGAATTTTCATGGGTGGCAATCGCAACCCAATGCCGATTCGGTGCAGGAAACCCTGGAAAAAGCCCTTTCTACGGTTTTGCGTGCTGAAATAGCTGTTACCGGAGCAGGTCGTACCGATGCCGGAGTAAATGCTGCTATGATGTATGCGCATTTTGATGTGGATGAGCTGATAGGTGACACAGAGTTGTTGGTCGTAAGGCTGAATAGCATTGTGGGAAAGAATATTGCTATATACAAGGTGTTCAGAGTGCATGATGACGCACATGCACGTTTTGACGCAACTGCTCGCACTTATAAATATTTTGTTCATATCGAGAAATCACCTTTCCTATATCCTTTTAGTTGGAAATCTAACTGTAAACTTGATTTTGAATTAATGAATAAGGCGGCTGAGAAACTATATGATTTTGTTGATTTTACCAGTTTCTCAAAGTTGCACACCGATGTAAAAACCAATAATTGCAAAGTGACGTATGCACGTTGGGAACAGGTTGGCGAACAATGGGTGTTCACTATCACGGCAGATCGTTTTTTGCGTAATATGGTACGAGCAATTGTGGGTACATTGGTAGATGTAGGACGGGGAAAGATTTCTGTTGACCAATTTTGTGAAATAATTGAAAAGAAAAATCGTTGCTGTGCCGGCACCTCAATGCCCGGTAATGCTTTGTTTCTGTGGGACGTAAAATACCCATATGATATTTTATAAGATTATTTTGTGTAAAAAGTGACGAAATATTTTGCGGATAAGGAAAAAGTTGCTATCTTTGCACCGCAATTCCGAAAAAGAATGCAATCGGGGTGTAGCGCAGTCCGGTTAGCGCACCTGCTTTGGGAGCAGGG
>CAZTFX010000006.1:0-58008 GCA_964613095.1 uncultured Muribaculaceae bacterium
AGCGATTGAAACCTCTAATTCTATGCTTTATCGTTTTTTATCGGACACTAATAAATTTTAATTTTAACATACCTAAAATACTTCTGCATAGCACTTCCTCACATATAAAAACTCCCAACTCCTAACTCCTAATTCCTAACTAATCACTATCTTTGCACATTATGATTATATACAACACAACATACAATGCAAGTAACGATAAAGCTGTAGCTTTTATAAAATGGCTACGTACACGTTACATTCCGTTTGCAACTCAAAGCGGAGAATTAAAAGAAGTACGATTGGCTCACTTAATGGTGGAAAACGACGGAAAAAGTAATAGTTTTTCCTTACAGTTCACAGTAGAGAATGTAGATGTATTGGAAAAATGGTATCACAAGTATGGAGTCGAATTATTACACGAAATGGAAGTTACATTTGGACAAAAAGTAGTGGGTTTTACCACTATAATGACCATTATGGATACAAAATACCACAATGACCAATTATGAACGCATAATAATAGGTATTGATCCCGGCACAAACGTAATGGGATATGGAATACTAGGCATAAATAAAAAAAGCCTACAATTGATAGCAATGGGGGTTATCAAATTGAATAAGTTTGACAGCCATTATCTACGTTTAAGACGTATCTTTGAACGCGTTACCGGACTCATAAATCAATATCTGCCCGATGAAATGGCAATAGAAGCTCCTTTTTTCGGTAAAAATGTACAATCCATGCTTAAACTAGGACGCGCACAAGGCGTTGCAATGGCTGCAGCTTTAAATCACGATATTCCAATCGCAGAATATGAACCACGAAAAATAAAAATGGCAATTACAGGAAATGGAGCTGCGTCAAAAGAACAAGTTGCCGAAATGCTTCGTAGAACATTAAGTATCCCTAAGGATGAAATGCCCGATTTCCTTGACGCCACCGACGCGCTTGCAGCTGCCGTATGCCATTATTATGAATCGTCAAAACCTCTACAAGAGAAAGGCTGCCGTTCATGGAAAGAATTCATCAGCAAAAATCCCGATAAAATAGCCAAATAGGCAAATGACTAAAAAATAAATCTCAGCTAAAATTAGTTGAGATTTATTTTTTAGTCTGATTATTTTTTATCATCCTCATTACCATAGCCGTAACCATAGCCGTAACCATAGCCGTAACGTTTATGTTTACCATCCATTGGAACATCGGTAAGCAAGAAACAAAGATTTTTAATCTTATTTTCATTATACAACTTACCCAATTCAGGCAAATAACGCTTATCCACGCGTCCTTCACGTATTACATAAATTGTCATATCCACCCTACGATTAATAATAGAAGGGTCTGCAACCAAACTATATGGAACGGTATCTAAAATGATAAAACTATAATGCTCACGCAAGTACTGAATTAATTCGTTAAAACGAACATTTAACAACAACTGAGCCGGATTTGGCGGAATTGGTCCAAGTGAAATTGTATCTAAATTAGGATGAATTTTACCTTTAGTAATTATCTCTTCTACTGTCTCAGTTTTACCCGATAAATAAGTACTTACACCTGTCTTCATTCGCTGACCCAAATACTTTGAGAAATTTCCTTTTCGCAAATCCAAGTCTACTGCTACAACTTTTCGTCCAAACTGCGCATAAGTCAAGGCAAGATTAATAGCAACAAAACTTTTACCTTCTCCAGGTATTGTTGAAGTAAATTGTACAACATTTCCCATTCCGTCGTCACGCTTACCCAACATATAATCAACATTACCACGCACAATACGGAAAGCCTCACTCAATCGATCCCTTCCGGTATCGGTAACAACAATTTCTTTTCCTTCTTGTTCCTTTTCTTTGCTTGGCAACTCACCCACAATAGGAACATCACATGCAGATTCGATATCGTGGCGATTACGCACCTTCATATCAAGTATTCTTATCCAGAAAATCAAATAAATAATACCAGCAGGAATAAGTATTCCCAAAAATGCACCAATCACAAGAATATACAACGTGCGAGGAGCTATAGGCTTACTATCACCACCTGCATGTTCAATAATTTTTGCATTAGGTTCGGTTATCGCCAATTGCAAAGCATTCTCTTCACGCTTATTTAGCAAATATAGATATAGTTCCTCTTTAATCTTCTGTTGACGTAATACATCAACTATTTCTCTTTCCTGCGCCGGCACAGAAGCAATACGACGTCCAATTGTACGTTCTTGTAAACGCGATTGATTTACTTTTACTTCAAGAGTCTTAACCAAATTATCTATTGATCTTAATATATTCGCACGCATTGCTGCTAAGGCATTTGATCTTTCCACTCTGACAGGATTAGCCTCACCCGAGACAGAGACCATCTTGGAATACTCCAAATACTCTTTATTATATTCTTGTATCAACGCATTTATGCCAACATCAGTAATACCTGTATTTGCCGGAATAAAATCATCTTTTTTCATTCCCAGCATAAAATCTTTAACATATTGTACAAGAGATAACTGAATTTCAGATTCAGCCACATTGGAAGCATACTTTGAGCCTTCTGTCATATATGTTGTTGCAGCCGATTGGATATCAGGAATCTTATTTGACGCTTTTAAATTTTCAATTTGGGTATCAATACCACCAAGATCTTTACTTATCGCATTGATACGTTCAACTATAAACGATTCGGTTGCATATGCGACACGATTTTTATCATTTATCACATCATCATTATAAGCTTCAATAAGACGATTCAGTACATCTTGACACATCTTATAATTACTACCGGTAAATGATAATTGTAGCACCACAGATTCCCTATCCGCTTTCTTCACATCCAATATTTTACTAAACTCAACAGCACGTCCATGTATATCATTAAGATTTACATATATATTTTCGTGCAGTGCCTGAGATGTAAAGTGTAGAGTCTTAACCACCGACAATTCACCAAATTCTGTATTGATTTTTTCTCCATATTTAGCTTTACTCCAAGATAAACTATCGGTTTCATATTCATACTCTGTTTCACTAATAGGCTTCACCACAATTTCTTTAGGTCTTTGTGTCTTTGCCAATTGAGATGGGCAATACACTTCAATAGGATTTTTGCCATAGACATTTACCAAACGAAGACCTTTTTTCACAAAATACAAATTGTTAATATGCAGTTTTTCAACGACATCATCCATAAGTTGAGTCGATTTAACCACATATATTTCATTCTCCACGGCACTTGAATTATTTGACATAAAACCCATATCCGCAAACATTGCAGCAGCTGTATTACCGCCTGCATCTTCACTTGATTTGATCAAGATATAGGCTGTTGAGCTATATTCTTGTGTTCTCGATTTTGCAAAAATGATTGCAACAGCTACACATAGCACAAATGATGTAACAAACCAAAGCCAATAAGTACCACACGCCGAAAAATACTCACGCATTGAGATTTCATTTGAAACCTCTTTATTCTCCACTTGATTATGTTCAAAATCTTGCATTTCTAGAAATTCTTTGTTTTATACTATTTTCCAAATATACCGATATTTTCCCACACAATATATTTCCCTACAAAGATATATAATATTTTTCATATATCACATACAACAAACAAAAAAGAGATGCAAAAGCACCTCTTTTTTTTGAATATTTTGATTTATTTTTAATTAATCAATTTCTTCGTCAGCTTCATAACCACCCATTTCGCGGATAGCATTCTTAAGCATAACATATTGTTGGAACAAGTGGTTTACCGGAACTTCGTTTCGAGTATAGTCGTGTTGCGGACTCTTCAAGAAGAAGCTCAAGAAACGTTGTGTACCCCAACGTCCGGCACGTGCAGCAAGATCACTCAACAATACCAAGTCAAGGCAAAGAGGAGCTGCCAAAATTGAATCACGGCATAGGAAATTGATCTTAATTTGCATTGGATAACCCATCCAACCAAAGATGTCAATATTATCCCAACCTTCTTTATTATCATTGCGAGGTGGATAATAATTGATACGCACCTTGTGGTAATAGTCTGTGTACAAATCAGGTTGTTCTTCAGGTACTAAGATTGATTCCAATGTTGACAATTTAGAAACTTCTTTTGTACGGAAGTTTGCCGGTTCATCAAGCACAAGACCATCACGGTTTCCAAGAATATTGGTTGAGAACCAACCTGAAAGACCTAGCATACGAGTACCAATAATCGGAGCAAATCCTGACTTCACAAGAGTTTGACCTGTTTTGAAGTCCTTACCTGCGATAGGCATCTTAGTTTGCTCTGCCATTTCCCACATTGCAGGAATATCAACAGTCGTATTAGGAGCACCCATAATAAATGGAGCACCTTCAGCTAGAGCTGCATAAGCATAACACATAGAAGGAGCAACATTTTCCTTATCATCAGCCTTCATTGCAGCTTCCAAATCAGCCAATTTATAATGAACAGCTTCATTAACCGGTACATAAACTTCGGTAGAAGCAGCCCAAAGAACAACTACACGTGAAACACCGTTTTCTTTCTTGAAATTACGAATATCTTCGCGAATTTGTTCTGTCATATCCCAACGATCCTTAACATCTTTCACATTGTTTCCTTCAAGACGTTTTGCATAATTTTTATCAAATGCAGCCTTCATAGGAACAATCTTAGCCAACTCATCCTTAACCGGCTCGATGTCTTTTTCTTTCAACACTTCACAGTTAATTGCAGATTCATAGGCATTAGCAGGATAAACATCCCATGCACCGAATACGATGTCGTCCAAAGAAGCCATCGGCACAATTTCATTGTATTTAAGATACTTCTTATCAGCACCTTTACCTACACGAATCTTGTCATATTGAGTCATTGAACCAACAGGTTTTGCCAACCCCTTACGAGCCATCAAAACTCCGGTCATAAAAGTTGTACTTACTGCACCTAGCCCAACAACCAACACACCTAATTTGCCGTCAGCCTTTTGTACATTACATTTTTCCATAATTTTCTAACTTTAATATATTAGGTTTTACATTTATTTCACTTCCAAATCATGGGCAAAAACAATATTCTTTCACACTCACACATAAAGATAATTTCAATTTCGTTTACCTTTTATTTTATGTTTTCTATTGAAAATCAGTCATTATCAAGGTAAACAACAATTAAAATTATACATATTTTGCAAGGGAACAAATCTCTTTCTGCACCTCACTTTTGAAAATCCGCGTAAAATTATTACGTATTTTCTAATTAGAAAAATTATTTAAAGATTTTCTTTCATACGGTTCTGTTAAAATCTGCAAACAGAGTTTTATTTTGGTAAATAATACTCAAAATGCCAACTTTTAGGCACATTTTTAGTTAATGTATCATAATACAGCTTTAGCGATTTCGTTTAGCTCTTTAACCTCCAACGAAGCATTGTTATTTATCACTTCTTTCTCCCATCCAACCCCTTTAAGCCATACAGTTTTACATCCAAGCAACATTGCAGGCTCTATATCTTTAGTATAACTATCACCTACAACCAAAACGTCTCCCACTTTCATCCCAAGTGAGTCAACACCAAGTTTAAAAATCTCTTTATTGGGTTTTCTAACACCAACAACAGCACTTTCAATTACATCTGTGAAATATTTAAGCAAATCAAAATCCTTTAACACAGAAGTCAAATTACCATAAAAGTTACTCACTACAATCATGGGATATCGCAATTTTATGGATTCCAAAACAGGACGTATTTCTTCAATACACTCCTTTGCACTCTCATAGCAATATGTTGCAATTATAAGTTGCTTGGTTTTAATATCATCGAAAGATGCTAACCCTTTGTCTCTCAAATAAAGCAATTCATGCTTTATTTTCACCATCATCAAGTCAAGAAAGTTATATTCAGGCAATATCAATGGGTGTTTTGCCAACAAGCGTTCAGCATATACATACGCCTCCCTGAAAACCGATTTATCTATATTAATTTCTGCTTTTAAATAACCTTGCCATATAATTTCACTCCAGTGTACACCACGGCTATCCAATGTACCACCATAATCAAAAATAATGCCCTTGATATTACTTATATTTTCCATCACACAATTCTTCAACAAACTTGTCACATATACATTCGTGACGCCTTATCATATATATCAACATGATATTAAGTACGGTTAATTCAAAAACAAAATACAAATACGGCATTTTTATTATCACAGCAATAAACAACACAATAATACGCGTATTAAACGTAAGCATATTTGTATATTTCATCAAGGGTTTGCTTTTCTCTCGAAAAGCGTCCTTAAAAGATTGAGGTATATTTCCTGAATATCTGCTATGAAGTTCGGCACGCAACATTTGCATATATGGAGTGAATTTCTCTTGATTAGCAGTATAATGACGGTAAAAGAACAAAATCAATTTTGTCCAAAACTGCTTTCTCCAAGATAACTCATTCAATCGTTCATCCAGAACTCTACAACTATCCAATTCACTACCCGATTCTCCCTTAAGAAAATACAAGTGGAATTGTCTGTAATAATCGGCTGTAGCAGCTTGTTTTGCATGAAAAACTCCGGCAAATGCTGCTATTACCCAAATCATCCATGAATGTTCTGCAAATATCGTATCTGTTTCATTAACCCTTAAACAAATTGCCGCATAAATGGCGATAAACCAGAAATCACCACTCATCCCATCCAGAATGCGCCCTAACTTTGAATATTGTTTCGTCATTCGAGCCAACTGCCCATCAGCACTATCGAAAGTGTTAGCCCAAACAATCAATAAAATACCAATGTAATTAAGCCACAACAATTCACCATGGAAATACAACAAGATACCACCAGCTACCCCTAAGAATATGCTTGCAATTGTTATAGCATTAGGAGTAACTCCTATTTTACTGCATAAAACAGCCCACAAATACCCCAAGGGTCGATAAAAAGCAAGGTCAATGAATTCTTCCGTATCCATTGACTTTAAACTATTCATATATTGCTCTTTTATCTCACGCAAATTCATAATCAAGCAGGCTAGGCTATAATGATTGAAAGATATTATCTTAATTCATTCATGAAACATATTCAACGTATCTTTCTACAAATTTAGCGAATTTATTCCATTTCATCAAGCATTTTTCAAACAAGAATATTCCCAAACATGCACATCCTGCTCCCAATATCACATCAATAAGATAATGATGAAAAGAATAAACTGCAGTAAACCATATTCCTAATACTATTATCAAGAAGAGAGCCCTCAACCAATTGAGACATTTTGCTTCTAATGAATAATAGAACGCTATAACCATGTAAGCAGAGTGCAAAGATGGAACAGCTGCAAATACATTGGAGTTTCTTGAATACAAGAAATCAAAAATAGGCAACCCCACCATTTCATCAAAACGCCCCAAACCGGCAACATTCCCCGGTGTACCCAAAATTGCTTCAAATCCATAATTGGCAACATACCACGGTGGAGCTGCAGGATGAATATAATAGCCGGCAAATCCTATTAAATTCACAAACAAGAAAACCAAAGCAAAATGCAAGTATATTTTACGTTGATGAGCAAAATACAATCCTATCCCGAAAATAATAGGAACAGGCACCCAGCACAAATAGAATATTCCTGCCATAAAATCCATAACTTTACAATTATGAATACCAAAGAATTCATTTGGAGTAACTACCCCATTTGCTGTTGCTATACCAAATAGGGATTTCTCTGCTTCATAAAGTCCGCGAACATCAACAGGATTCACTTCATAATTGGGCATAATATTCATCCAATCATACGAAACAGCAAATACGGCAAATGGCATTAACGCCATTACCAATTTACGACTTTGCTCTGTAGCTAAAAACATTGAGGCAATCAAAATTGCCAACACAGGATGTTCCGGACGAAAACCCACAAATGTAATAGTAACGACAAGCCACAAAACCAAACACAATGCCAATGTCACAAATTCCTTGCGTGACGGCAATTGAAATAGATTCGTCATATAAACGCTATTTTTTATTTTCCAATTGTTTACGACAATGCGCAATACGTGCAAATGCCGTAACATTAGCAAATACAGCGATTATACCCATTGCCACTATCATAATCAGCATAGGGTCAAAAGATGGGTTTTCGGTGTTACAGCCATAAATTCCGCATATAATTGCACCTAAACATGTAACTACGACTCTCTCCGGGCGTTGCATTAAACCTATTTTACATTCAATATCAAGACCTTCTGCACGGGCACGAACATAGCTCACCATAAGAGAACCCACCAAAGCCGCAAATGTTATAATTGACCCTGCCAAGTATCCTCCGGTCATAAGCATATAACATATACCACCCAAAGTTACAAGTTCACTATATCGATCCAATACAGAATCATACATTGCACCAAATGTTGTTTGCATATTTCCTATACGTGCAACTTGACCATCAAACATATCAAGTAAAGATGAAAATATAAGAACAACACCCGCAATCCACACTAAATCATAATCAATCACACCCTCTGTAATCAACGCGGCATACACAAAAATTACAGCAGCTGCCAAATTACCTAAAAAACCCATTGTCGTAACCACATTTGGAGTGATACCTATTTTTATCATCCCATGTACTAGCGGATTTATCACTTTATAAATCCCTAATTGCAATGCGTCACGTACCTTATTGAATGTACTTTTATTCTCCATTATGATGTTTAATTTTTGTCGTAACTTTTTTTACTCCGTTTCTCAAATCAACATTTCTAAACACAAAATAGCGTTGTAACATGAAATTCCAACAAATTGACACAGCCAACGATACAGCAAGTTGTGCGACAAAGAATACTGCGTCTTTTGAAATATTCCACTCTTCAAGCAATGGCAGTTCACTTACCGAACCAGTAACAAAAGCTGTTCCAAAAGAGTTTAGTAACAAACTACCCAACCATACCATTGCATATTTTATCGCTACATATCGTTTACTGCATCCCTCCGGTTGGAATGTCCATTTATAATTTATACAACAATTAATAACTCCACCTGAAGCTGCACCTATTGCCTTTGCGAAGAAACCATCATACATCGTAAGATTTACAACACTGAACAACACAAAACTTAAGCCCATATCCACCCAAGATGCAATCTGTGATGAAACCGAAGCCTTTATGAAAAGAAATATGCCTTTACCTTTCTTTTTAATTTTCTCTGTCGATTCTTCCATCGATTAAATAAAATAATTAACAATCAGCATAATTGCTGCTGCATAGATACCCGATAAGATATCATCTGCCATTATACCATATCCACCTTTCAGTTTCTCCATGCTACGCACTCCTAAAGGCTTAACTATATCAAAAAAGCGAAAAAGCAAAAATGCTGCTACAGGGAATCCCCAATGCCAATCTACAGGAACAGCCAATAATGCTATCCATTCACCAACAGTTTCATCCATAACAACTTTTGAAGGATCTTCCCCCCAATAGCACTCACTTACCGAAGCCGACCACGTTCCTAAAATCGTGAATACAACAATCAAACCGGTAAGAGTCCATTGCAATGTACAATAATCCATGCACAAAGTCAAGATATACCATATCAGAATGGCTACCAATGCACCCATCGTTCCCGGTGCCACAGGAGAAAATCCGACACCGAAACTTGTTGCTATCAACTTATGAAACAATGGAAACTTTTTCACTTATTTATCACATTTTCAAAATCAAGTTGCAAAATTACAAATAATATTTCAATTGAAGAAATACGTTTATTCAGCAGCTTTCTTTGTGGTTACTAACGTTTTGCAATATAATCTTTTATTTCGGCAAGAACACTCTTAGCAATATGAGGAGCTGCCTCATTACAACACGGGGCAAAACTAGGCCAATCATTAAAGTCTATTATCGTAATTTTGCCATCGGGAGCAACGATACAATCACCTCCATAAACAACAACATTCAGTTCTTCACATGCTTGACGACAATAGGATTTCAAGAGTTCCTCATCAAGTTTGGTTCCCTTTATTGTCTCAATCTCGGCACCATAACCTTGCATTACATGTCCCGATTCATAAGGATAAAACCAATGGAAGAAGGGTGTTCCTCTCACACCATAGAATTTAACCAAATCGCCCACTATATGTTTATTTATGACTGCTCGTTTAATTCCTCGATAGAAATATTCTTGCAAAACCTCTTGAGCCTCATCTCTATGACGCACATAACTTACATCCTCCTTGTGTTGAGAATGTCCGCCTCGTTTCACCCAACAATTGTTCATTCCCACTCTGGCAAGAGAGTCTTTCACACTTTCATCGGTATTCACAATAATACTTTCCGGATAAGGAATTCCACTACCCAGTAAAATTCTTGCCATTCGTTCACGAGTGCAATTGTCTATCCCATAACCGGAATTAATAACCAATTTACCGTTATCTTCAAGACGTTGCAACTTGGAGATTGACGATGCGTCACGACACATGTTCAAGACTACATCTTCTTCTATTTCGCAGGTTTTAAATTTCTCTTCGCTATAAATATTTACAACAAAACCACGCTTGCGCAACTGTTCCGCCGTAGCATTGAATATAGCCGCATCATTCCCTATATGATTAGGAGAATAGATTCCGGCACGCATTACCCCTGCTATTTTTATTTCCGACATTATATATAGTTATATTAATTTTCTATTTCTCATTCAAAAACGACTCTGCAACCGCAATATCGCCGACATGATCCACATCAATTATTTTATCAATGGAATATGCCTTAAGTTTAATACCGTTTTCTATCAACGCACGTTGAAAATTTCGCATTCTTGATGTACCTGTCGCCATGCACTGTTCAAGAACAACTCTCGATTTATCATTAAGCGCATACACTCCACCTGAGACATATTCTACATCGCTAATCCGTTCATCCAAGAAGGATTTTATATTCATATCCTCATCCACACTTACAAAAAGCGGCTTTTCATCATCAACAAACGGAGTCACTGCCATCATGCCGTCATTTTCTTCGTCTTGTTCAAAAGCTTTTATATATTCGGCAAAATCATGCTCTTTAATCACGGTATCTACTGTTGTGAGACAGAATTTACCGGGTTTCATCACTTTTGAAAGCTCATAAAAACTATGCATCGAACTCGGGGTTGTTTTCACTACAACATTAAGTTCACACTCCGGTTGTAATGTATCAAGAAATGTCTTGACCTCAGTCATTTCTTCATTTACGATTACGCTTATGTTTTCAGCTCCATTATTGCTGAAAATCCTTATCAAACGTGCTATCAATGGTTCTCCGTTGAGTTCAACAAGTGGTTTTGGTTTCTTTACCCCCTCTTGAACCAATCTTGACCCTTGACCTGCTGCAATAATAGCGTAATTCATTACAAAACCTATATATTATTTAAGCGGATCATCGTCCTCAACTTTCGTTAAGTCCAATACCACATTATCAGCACCCTTATTGACATATTGACGACGCAACGGGTTACTTGTTATCTCTCGATGAATCTCTCTATTACGATATATATCGATTGCCTGATATATAGCTTCTCTGAATGATGATTCATCGGCATGATTCTTTCCTGCTATATCATAACCTGTTCCATGATCGGGTGAAGTGCGTACAAAAGGTAATCCTGCCGTATAATTGACGCCGTTTTCCATGCCCAAAGTCTTCAATGGTGCCAATCCCTGATCATGATACATCGCAAGAACTCCATCGAAATGCACATATTGACCGCTTCCAAAAAAGCCATCGGCTGAATACGGACCGAAACAAGATATTCTCTTGTCATTAGCCTCTTCTATGGCAGGTATTATCACTTCTTTTTCTTCTTTGCCTATCAGACCGTCATCCCCCGAATGTGGATTCAATCCCAACACTGCAATTCTTGGTCGTTCCAACGCAAAATCCCGAGTCAAAGAATGACTGAATTGTTCTATTTTTTCAAGAACGACTTCTTTCGTAATGGCACTTGCCACTTCCGATATAGGTAAATGAGTCGTAACAAGAGCTACCTTTACTCGGTCATTATACAGAATCATCAACGACTTTTCTCCATCTCCTATCGCTTGCTCAAGGTACTCGGTATGTCCCGGAAAATGAAAATCATCGCTTTGGATTGTATTCTTATTGATGGGAGCTGTAACAAGGACATCGATTTTTCCGTCTTTAAGGTCGGCTACGGCACGTTCCAAAGCACGAAATGCTGCATTTCCTGCGGCTTTGGTTGCTTGCCCCAATTCAACCTTTACTTCCTCCTTTATTACATCCACAAAATTATTAACATCGTCTTTCACGCCTGCAGCGTCTTGAAGAACATTAAAGTTCAAGCCCGGCATATCAAGCGCCTTGCGATGATACGTTGCTATTTTAGTTGAACCGTACAACACAGGCGTACAAAGTTCCAATAATTGTGGATTTGAAAGTGTCTTTAATATCACTTCATAACCTATTCCGTTGGTATCTCCATGGGTTATTCCAACGCGTATTTTCTGTTCGTTAGTCATTTATCAAAATAATATTCAGCGAAATTAAGCATTTTTGCCTAATTAAACTTTATTTCACAACAACTTTTTTAGCTTCATTACCACTTACAACGATATATACACCTTTTACCGGTGAGCACACACCAATAAATATATAATCTTTTTCTTCATATTCAACTCCTTATTTTAAAATTCTCAACTCCTAACTCCCAACTCCTCATTCCTAACTCCTAACCCCTAACTGCCCTCACTTTTCCTGCAAGCATACCGCAAGCGGCAAAAATATCCTCGCCACGACTGCGACGTATTGTCGCAAGCACTCCTTTACTGTTCAAATAATCGCGAAATGCAATCATGCGTTGTTCATCGGTTGTTTTCAAGTTTACACCCGGGATGGCATGAAATCGGATAAGATTCACACGAGAGTTGCTTCCCGACAACAAATCCACAAGAGCCTGAGCATGTATTTCATCATCATTAAGCCCATTCCACATTATATATTCCACCGACAAACGACGTTGATGAGCAAAATCATATCCACGTAAACATTTCATTACATCACGCACAGGATAAGGTTTTTCCACAGGCATAAGTCCAAGACGTTCTTCATGATATGGAGAATGCACACTTATCGCCACATGCACATGAGTTTCGTCTAAAAGTCGACGTAATGTATCAAGTTTTCCTATCGACGACACCGTTATACGCTTCGGACTCCATGCAAATCCCCATTTTTCAGTCATAATTTGAAGAGCTCTCAACACTTCATCAAAATTATCCATCGGTTCACCCATGCCCATAAACACAACATTAGTGAGAGTCTCTCTTTCCGGAATACTCAACACCTGATTGATAATTTCAGCAGCCGTTAAATTTCCATGAAAGCCCTGTTTTCCCGTCATACAGAATTTACAGCCCATTTTACAGCCTTTTTGAGATGAGATACACAATGTTGCACGATCATCATCGGGAATATACACACTCTCCACAGCCTGACCATCATCGGTAGTAAACAAATATTTCACTGTACCATCCACACTGTGCATGGCATTACTCGGATTATAGCGACCCACGCAATACGTCCGGGCAAGTTTTTCACGATTAGCCTTTGAGAGATTTGTCATTTCCTCAATATCGGTAACCCGCTTTTCGTAAAGCCATTTTGCAATCTGACCTGCCGAAAAACCCGGCATACCCAAAGCCGTCACAACCTCTTTAAGTTGCGACAACGTCATCCCTATCAACGGTATCTTCATCTCTGTCATCGTCATCGTTTTTTACACTTCAAAGGTACAGATTTATCCTGAGATAACAAAACATGTCCTAACGGACTATCTCTTCAAAGAAGACTATTGCAAAAGATTCTACATTTAAGTACAAAAAGGACGCATGGTAAAACCACACGTCCAATATTGTTAAAGTCCATAGAGACCTTAAAGCCTCTATAAACACTTATTCTATAATTATAGAACGACTTTAGTTACTTTCTTACCTTGCTTCTTGATGAAGATACCATTTTCAGGGTTAGTAACCTTCATACCTTGCAAATTGTAGTATTCAACAGGAGCTTCAGTGTCTTCAACTTCCACAACTTCGATTGCTGACTTAGCACCGGTAATTGTCAAAGCAGACTTAGCAGGAGTAACTGCCTTTGGAGCTTCTTGTGGTAATGAGTAAACAGCAAGACCAACATATCTACCATAAACATACATGTTATTTGCAGCATCGAAGCAGATTTCATTAACTTCAGTAGCACCACTTACTACCACTTCATATAAGAAATTGAATGTAGGCACACCGTCAACAAATGCAAATTCATAAATGTTCACATTTGCGCTACCGTTTGCACAAGCAAACAAAGTCTTATCCTTATTCAATGAAAGACCTGCACCTTGGCTACCATCATGTTCTTTCAAATCTTCACCTGAGTTGAATAGTACATTACCGTCATAGTCAGCAAACAAGAATGAAGGAACACCTGCGGTATTATTTCCTGCAGTACGAATTTGTGACCAGAATACACCTTCTTCGTATGCTCTAACTTCGACGTTAGTATTAGCAAGTTTACCCTTGAAACCGTCATAAACGTATGTAGGAGCCTTATCCCAAGAATCAGCAGCACCTAAGTCATAACCTACCGGAGTATTTGCACTTGTTGAAGGATAATCCTCACAATACATAAACATCTTACGTTCTTCACCCTTACCAACGAAAGAAACACCGGTTGTTCCACCACCTGTTGCTACTCCATCAGCGTTAACGAATTCACCACCGCTTTGACGAGTTGATTCATCGAATATATTGGTTACTTCATCAGTCTTAGCAGGATCGAATACCCAAATACCGGACCAACCATCACTCCAGTCTGTTATATAAAGTTTACCATCACTTGTTGCGCAACGGAATGGAGAAGAACCATTACCTGAATTGAATTTATCAGATAAATACTTACCTTCTTCTTTGATTTGTTGATCAAATACTTGAACACCCATTGAACGACCTGCTGTTACATACAACTTACCATAGTTATCACTTTCAGGGTCATCATCGATTGCAACACCACCTCTGTTATTTCCATTCAACATAGAACCATCAACAAAGATACGGTTAGCAGTTGGAATACCCTTACCGCTTACTTCAACAGCCCATGTATAAGTTCCATTAGCGATATCGGTTGAATTGATAGTTACTGTATTTTCACCGGCAACTACAGTTCCAACAGGTACTACTACTTCTTCTGCTGTATCAACATTAGTCAAAATAACATTAGCATCTATAGCGTCATCACCTGTTACATCAAATGTCAATGTATAAACGCCATCTGCTTCGGTCATAGCAAGATTGTAAGCATATTCTCCGCGTACAATAGGTTGTTCCACCGACTTGGTAGTCAACTTAGTGACAGTACCATTGTTTACAATGAATAATTCAATCCAGCTATCGGTCAAATTACCTTCGGCATCACGTTCTACAACTGTACGACCGTTAACAGACGCATTAGCAAGAGCACCAAGGTCGGTAGCATTAGTTACAACAACATCAACAAGTTTAGCATTATCAAAACCATTGGTTACGTTGATAAGTTTAACAACAGCCTTTCCATCCACTTCATCGGCAGCAACCATAAATGTTGAACCGGCATATTTAAAGAATTCAACCTTAGCAAATGGTTTATTCAACAGACCTTCAGGAAGAACTACGTTTGTTGTAACATCATCGCTTAAGATGATTTCCATTGGCTGATGATTTGAGCCGGTAACAACATACCAACCTTCTGTAATTGGAGACAATGAATAAGTATAGTCTTCACCGAATTTATTCTTTGCATGTACGTCATCTGGACGAGCAAATGAACCGTCACTAATCATTTCACCTTCAACAACAGAACAGATGATATTCCATACGTTTGTTGTAGATCCTGTTGTTTCAGCTGAAATCACGATTGAACCGGATTCCATTGTTCCTTCATAATAGAATGTATTACCTACATACGCATTATAGAAGTTTCCTGTTTTAGTTGTTGTGAACCATTGAGCAGCTTCACCTGTTGCCACTCCATTTTCATTGTTCTCCCATTTATAGAATGCTGTTGTAGCTGAACCACCATAAGAGTTTGCTCCCTTTGAACATCCTACAAGAACTCCATCTGCAGTTAATTGAATATCAGAAAGAGCCAATTCAGTACCGGCACATACAGTTGTACCCAATGTTTCAACTACAGCCTTATTAACCAAGTCATAGGCAAGAAGCACCGGAGAATTGTCTTCCTTAAGAGCTAAGATATACATAATATCTCCCTTAATTTCGGTACGGCGAATTGTGGTTCCCGCCAATTCTGCTATAGCTTGACCGGCATACTCTTCTACTACATTATAAGAAGAAGCTGCCTTAATTCCACCTTCTGTAATTTCATCAGGATAATCTACATAAACGATTGCCGGTGGAACGTATGCTACATTTTCCAAGAATACTTCAGGAAGCGTATTTTTACCCACCTCAACAGTTACTTCCATTGGAGCTTCCATTGGCTTATAATCAGCGTGTGTACATTCTATAGTATAAGTACCCGGCTCTACATTAAACACAAATGCTCCGTTCCATTCATCATCGGTAGTATAAGTTGCAACTTCAACACCATCCTTCTTCAATGATACTACGACATTATTAAGTGGCATATACAAGTCGTTGGTAGTTGCATTTGGGCTATAGTAGTCGTGAGAGAACTTTTCGTGTTTGTCACGAACAATACCATAGATTGTACCTGTTGTTTCTTTCTTATCCCAACCAAAATAGTCAGCGATACCACGACCATAAGCGATACCTTCCAAATGGCAAACATCCCAATTCATATAGCGGTGACGAGCCGGTTGATAAGTGTGGAAATAACCTTCTGCAAGGAATCCGGGAACACCATGCTTAATTACACCTAGATAACCGGTATAAGTAACATAAGCAGGAGTAGTTTCTGTTGCCGGTATATATTCTGAGAAATTATCGGTTTCATCAAATACATATCCATCAGGCACTTCATATTTTGCAGTACCCGGACCTCCATAGAAATCATGGTCACCACGAATATTCATACTGCTCTTATATGCAGTCCATTGTTGATGTCCTGTTCCATATAGATATGGCCAACATGCTTTACTTACAGCAATGCTACCCACATTACCTTCTTGTGCGTCAGTTCCACGATACAAGAACAATGGGAAATTCACATTATCACCATCAACATTTGCATTTGAGTGAATAGATACGAACAAGTCAAAATCGTTGAATTCCACTTCCGCAGAGATTTCGGACAAATAACGGTTATAATAGTCATTATCCGGATTTTGTTCATGAGAGGTATAGTCAAGATAAGCAGGTGAAGCACCACACTTAACATGGCTCATTACGATATTTTGGCTCAAGTCAAGAGCCGCACCAATACGATGAGGATTGTCGTTAGTTTGATTCTTTGTTCTATCAAACGGTACTCCGAAACTTACCAACTTTTCCAACAAAGCCAAACCTTTTTGTAGGTTGGTATTTGATTCAAAAAAGTTAGTGGTATCGTTATTGGCGTCACTATAAGCATTGTTTGCACCATGCTTAACTGTACCCATTGGACGGTCTCCTGCAGTCCAAGAGCCGTGACCCGGATTGATATAGATACGCACTTCGTCAACTGTAGGATTTTGTGCGTTTGCACCTGCGCCCACTAGAAGCGCCATCGCTGCTGTTGCTAATAGTTTTCTTAGTTTCATAGCACTTCAAGTTTATTTGTTGATATTCAAGATAAACAATTCTCCGTTGGGTGTAACGTAGGACAATTTTGAACCGTTACCTGCCACTGATGGATACATCGCCATAGATGATACCTGTGTCAAGTCTTGACGTACGCTGCCGTCTGACTTGACTGCCACAAGTTTTGACGCTGTCACTACTTCGCCGTTATCCTTGTCTTGCATTCCAACTACAACATTGTTGTCATACCACTTTGCAGCACGGATTGAACCAAGTGCCACAGGGTTGCTGCCGTCAAGGTTGCAAACGTAGGCTCCGCTGCCCACCAAGTAATAAAGAACTTTTGTTCCATCAGGTGATACAGATGGCCATAGATAACTTTGACCGCTTGTGCCTTGAGGAGAAATGTTCTTTGTTACTCCGTTTACTGTCACGTTCAATGCTCCGCGATTGATTGAAGCTACAGGTGCAGCAGCCGAAGCTGTTGCTGCCAATGCCTTTGTAGATACCTGACCGCGATTTACCGCATTTACTCGATTGCCTACAACGTTGAATCCTTGTAGATTGCGTGACGGTGATACAAGAGTTGATTCCTTACCGTTCTTAAGATCTACACTCTTTAATGATGTGTAACGCAATTTTCCTTTGTAAGAGGGTTGCTTGAACACTACGGTTGAACCGTCTTGACTGATTTCCACGCCCGAGAATGATGCACTCTGTGCAATTTTCACTGTCTTGCCTGTGGCAAGATCCACTTTTGACAAGCCTGCTGCTTCGTTGATGACTGCAAACGTTCCGTCATGGCTTAGCGTTGTCATGGCTGCAACGGTTCCCGAAGGAAGGTTAACCTTTTCGATTGAACCCACTTTCAAGAGTTGAGCCGAAGCCACAGAACTTGCAAGCACTGCGATTGAAAGTAATACCTTTCTCATCTTCTTTAGTTTTAGGTTAGTAATATTAATTAGTTGTAAAAAAATTTCCTCAATTATACTGATTTAGGAAAAGAAATCCTTAATCTTGATAAAATACTCAATAATATATTAATATTTTGTCTTAGAACCAAATTTATATAAATAGTTTATGCAAAAACCGTTTAAATCGTTACAAATGTAAAAAATATATTTATCAAATAAAAAATTTTAATACTTTTTTCTCATTGTTCTTCAAACAACCATAGTTATTTTCTCAAAAAATTATCCCCAATCAGTATAATAAATCACTCTTTATCGAATCAACTTGACTTCGTATTCAAATATTTATTATCTGCAATCATCACATGAAAATTTAGCCGTTTATTTCGTTATTTAATTTAGTTTCGATCTCTTTGATTGACGGCATAGTTCCCTCTACCGTCTCAGGATATAGTTTTTCTAATTCAAATTCGGATATTCCGATAGGCTGACTACTTGACTCCAACGCATAATGAGCCAATGTATTATTTTTCTGCTTACAAATAAGCAATCCGATTGTGGGATTGTCTCGTCCCTCCTTACGCAAAAGATGGTTACATGCTACTACATATCCACCAAGTTGACCAGCATCTGCGAAATCAAATTCGCCGATTTTCACTTCGACCACGACATAGCACGACAATTTTAGGTTATAGAATAGCAAGTCTATAAACTTTTCTTTCTCAGCAATTTGTAGTCGATACTCCTTGCCAACATAAGCGAACCCTGTGCCATGTTCCAATAGAAAATTTATTATATTGGTCAGCAACGTATCTTTTAGTTTTCTTTCATTGTATTTTCCTCGCAATCCGGTAAAAGAGAAATAGTAAGGATCGCGTGTAAGTTCCTGTGCCAAATCACTATTCACGTCAGGAAGTGTACTTTTGAAATTTGTTAGAGCTTTGCCAGTGCGTTCATACAGATTAGTACTCAACACATTGAGTAATATATCTCTACTCCAACCGTTTTCTAATGTTTGACGAACATAGAACAATGCTTTATTTGAATCATTTGAACATTTATCTATGATATAGCGATGGTGTCCCCAAGGAATTGAAAACAATTCGGAATACAATCTTTCCACAAGCTGTGGAAGATTTGCTTTCTCAGATTCTTCCACAAGCTGTGGAAGATTTACAATCAATTGGTTATAAAGAACATAAAAGCGTTTTGCGTAGCGAATAGAAGTTTCAGACAATCCATCAACTTCAGGCATTTCATGGCGTAAATCTCGGCTTAATGTGGCATAAAACTTGCTACCATACTTATTATCTGCTTGTTTTTCTTCAATGTCTCTGCCAAGCTCCCAATAATAGTGAAGCAATTCTCTGTTCACCTTTATTGCAGCTTTGATTTGACTACTACGATAGCGTATAACAAGTTCTTTTACCCATAGGGTATAATCCTTGTCTAATATGCCAATAGATTTATCCATATTTTTAGTTTCGTTGATTTTTAGTTATCCCTACATCTAGTGTGGTAACAGTGTGTAACGAAATTGTACTAATTCATTAATTTCACTTCTTTGAACGACCGGTAAAATTATTATTTATGTGCTTCGGCTGCAAGACACCCCAAGAAATAGGTTAATGCAGCTGTTCCGTCCATCGTAGGTTCATTGGTTGAATAGTCGCTGTAATCATCATGATAAACCGCTATATTATGGAACTTGGCATATTTATCTTCATTGCGAAGATGAAGCCCCCAAAGAGAGTTGAATATTCCGGCATAAACAGGTCCATCAATCACACCACCATCAAGTCGATGACCTCCCTTATCTCCCAACGGTGAATGCGGATCAAGCGGATAGTCGCCATGTTCGGGCAATGCAATAATCATACATTTACCCCACGGATTCACACCAAACAACCAATCTCTCATTGCTGTTTCAATCTCTTGATATTGCGTGTCACCACTTAATTCACGATATAACATAGCCTGAGTAATAAATGCCGTAGTAAGATTGTTTGAACACCAAATAAACGGAATACCATGCATAAAAGCATTGTCACCTGCACGATCACGCACGCGTTCAAGACCTGCTTTCATGTTGCGAAGAAACTCTTTTTTCACTTTTTCATCTTTTTCCATCGCAAGCAGTGCATGTCCCATATTCATAAACGGATACCACTGATAATGGTGTGCCGAATCGGCTCCCATCCAAGGTGTAACAGGTTCAAGACGACCATAATTAATCGCGTCCTTCAAATAGACCTTTTCGCCTGTGGTACGGAACATCTGAATAGCAGCAAGTTCCATATCATCACTCCAATTGTCTTCCTCATAATAATATGGAGACACGGTACATGCAGTTTGACAAGCTCCCGGATTTGCCTTGCCCACTTCATAAGCATTGGCAGCTTTCTTTTTCAATAATCTAGCAAATTGTGAATCTATTGAAGCAAAAACCTCAGCACCTAAAGAAAATGAAGAACAAAATTTACCCACCGATGATGCAAGTCCCTTACTATCATTCTTATATTTGGACAATCCATAAGGTTTACCACAACACGGATACACCGGGCGTTCCTTTCCTGCGCCCCATCCATAATCCACCGGATCATCACCCGGAAGACCAGAAAATTTATGGTCGCGGTCATCGGCTATCTGATTATAGAACGTACTGTCGTTCGGATTCATCTTTACCATCCATTCCAATCCCCAGCGAGCCTCATCCAGAATATCGGGAATACCGTTTTTACCCGGGCGACCATTAGCAAGATATTCATCACCCCACACATCGGGATTTTTGGTATATGCAAACAACATCTGATATACAGCATTTGCCGAAGTGGTAAGATATTGTAAGTAATCGGAAGCATCATGCCATCCACCGGTAACATCAACTTTTTTATTATCATCTTTACCACTCAAAACAAGACGTCCGTCAAGCGTGTGACAAGAATCATTTAAAAACGGATTAAAACCGCAACGTTGTTGACGCATATAGCGTAAAGGTACTTCATTGGCTCCCGCATAAACATCTTTTCCTATCTTAAATTCACGGGATTTTGCACTTCCTGCTTCAACCACATAGGTTCCGGCTGTCTTTATACTTGAAAAATCAAGACGAGCCGTTACTCCAAAGGGGTGTTGAGCACCTTTATGTTTGATTGTTTTAAGTTTTACCGATTTACCTGTTGCAACATTGGTGACCTTGAAGGATTTTACATCTTCAGGTTGCTCCATTATCATAACAGCTACTTTTATATCATCCGGCAAGTAACCGATTTGATTAACTCTTATCCAACTCTCGGCAGAAACAGTTAAACACACTGCCAACAAGACCACAAGAAGTGCATTTTTTTTCATAATACCTGATTTTTATTTGCAAACCAACTTACAGATTTCCACCACAACATCGGTTGCCTTTTCCATCGAAGAAACAGGAACAAATTCGAAACGACCATGGAAATTCAATCCTCCGGCAAAAATGTTAGGGCAAGGTAATCCCTTGAATGACAATTGAGCACCATCGGTGCCACCACGAATAGGTTGAACCTTAGGTGTAACTCCCACATTTTCAATAGCTTGTTTGGCAATATCAATAACATGCATTACAGGTTCGATTTTTTCACGCATGTTATAGTATTGATCTTTAATTTCTATTGTAGCCACATCAGGGAATTCATTATTGATTTTACGAGTAAGATGTTCCAGTTCTTTCTTACGACGTTCAAAACGATCACGGTCATGATCACGAATGATGTAAGTCATTACAGTCTGTTCCACACTACCCTCAATACCTACAAGATGATAGAAACCTTCATAGTCTTGCGTATGCTCCGGAGTTTCCCAACGCGGAAGCATGATTGCAAACTGATTGGCAACGCGTATCGAGTTAATCATTTTACCTTTGGCATAACCCGGATGAACATTACGACCTTGGAAAGTAATCTTGGCAACAGCCGCATTGAAATTTTCAAATTCGAGTTCCCCTACAGCACCACCATCCATAGTATAAGCCCAATCGGCACCAAACAGATCGACATCAAACTTATGCGCCCCTTGACCTATTTCTTCATCGGGATTGAATGCTATGCGTATTTTACCGTGCTTGATACCGGGATTTTCTTTCAAAAATTCAATTGCCGAAATAATTTCGGCAATGCCGGCTTTATCATCAGCACCGAGAAGTGTATTTCCATCAGTAACAATAAGTGTTTCACCTACATAATCATTCAACTCAGGGAATTGTGCAGGAGAAAGCACAATATTTTTCTCTTCATTCAAAACAATGTCACCACCTTTATAATCAACCATGCGAGGATTAACGTTATGCCCTGACATATCGGGAGATGTGTCAAGATGGGCAATAAATCCGATAGTAGGAACATCGATATCTATATTGGCAGGAAGAGTCGCCATTAAATAACCATTTTCATCAAGCGTAATTTCTGTCAAGCCCAAATCTTCCAATTCTTTTTTAAGATATTGAGCAAAAAACATTTGTCCCGGAGTAGAGGGAGTAAGGTTGGTTAGTTCGTCACTCTGTGTGTCAAACTTCACATATCGCAAAAAACGGTCTGTTACATTCATATTTTTATGTTTTTAGGTTGTTGTTTCTGTTAATATGACAAAGATAGTGATTTATTTTGTAAATTTGTCAAATATAAAACAGATAAGAATTATGGCAAGAAAAAAAGGCAAGAAAATGTGGAAAGGATTGTTGACTATCGTTGTGGCTATTGTTTTGGCAAACATTATTCAAATGATTGCCAAAGAAAACCAATCAGTCAATGTACTAAAAACAGATGGACTTGAAATGGTGATTATTCCCGAAGGAATGACTAATGAGACCCACACATACACCGGTTTTACCGTATATTTCAACAAAGATACACACCTACCCAACTGCACAGCTTATGAATTAACACGACAAGAAACACAAGGCGACGTGCCTCGAGCAAAAAATTTTCAGGAAGACCCGAACCTTGAGGGAAGTGCAACGCACTATGATTATTCATATAGTGGATATGATCGTGGACACATGGTTCCCGCCGGTGATATGAAGTGGAATGAACAAGCTATGCAGGAATGTTTCTATATGACAAATATAGTACCGCAAAAAAAGGCACTTAATTCGGGCGCATGGAATAAATTGGAGCAAAAAATAAGAAATTGGGCAGAGAGAGACAGCGCACTCATTGTACTTACCGGTCCTATTGTGAAACATGAAGATTTAGCACAAACCATAGGTAACAACAACGTAGTGGTTCCCGGCAGCGTATTCAAAGTGGTATTGGCTCCATACGTAACGCCTATAAGAGCAATTGCATTCATATATCCTAATGAAAAGGCTAAAGGTGGACTTGACAAACATGTGGTAAGCATTGACGAGGTGGAAGCCGCAACCGGAATGGATTTTTTCTCAACTCTACCGGATGAAATCGAGTCAAAAGTGGAATCCACATCAGATATCAATTTGTGGAACATCCGATAGTTCCAAATATTTTGTATATTTGCATAAAAAGTTAGTAAAATATCATATTTCAATAATTTTTGATAATTATTTTTGCAGGATTAAGAAATAAATATAACTTTGCACACAAATAAACAACATTTTGACATGACAACTTTCTTTTTACATCACATGTATCATCACCACGACATTCAACAATGGCGGTAGGCGTGTAGATTACACACATAAGTGTAAAAGGATTACAATATTTGCCGATTTCCGCCATACGGAATTCGGCTTTTTATTTTAACAGACAAAATCATATTAAATGTTACGCATAGCAGTACAATCAAAAGGTCGTCTATATGACGAAACAATGGAATTACTTGGCGAAGCTGGTATAAAACTCACAGCAGTAAAACGTACTTTACTTGTTCCTGCACGCAATTTTCCGGTAGAATTGCTATTCCTTCGCGATGATGATATTCCCGATTCAGTAGCTTCAGGCACTGCTGATATAGGAATTGTAGGTCTTAACGAAGTTTTGGAAAAGCAAAAGAAAGTAGAAATAATCAAGAATCTTGGATTCAGTAAGTGCCGTCTTTCTTTAGCCGTTCCTCAAAAGTACCAATATTCGGGTATTGAATGGTTTAACGGCAAAAAAATAGCAACATCTTATCCGCATATCCTAGAAGAATATCTGAACAACAACAATATAACTGCCGATATACATGTAATAAGCGGATCGGTAGAAATTGCACCGGGCATAGGGCTTGCCGACGCAATCTTCGACATTGTCTCTTCAGGTAGTACACTGATAAGCAATAACCTTACAGAAGTTGAAACACTCTTGAATTCAGAAGCTGTTTTAATAGGCAACAGCCAAAAACTGGACGAAGTAAAACAACAGATTTTGGATGAATTACTTTTCCGCATTGAGGCAGTAAAGGCAGCCGAAAGTAAAAAGTATGTATTGATGAATGTTCCACGAATAAAACTCAACGATGTGGTGGAAATTCTTCCGGGTATAAAAAGCCCTACTATATTACCTCTTGCCGACGAAAATTGGTGTTCGGTTCACACTGTAATCGAAGAAAAACATTTCTGGGAAATCATAGGCAAACTGAAATCGACAGGAGCAGAAGGGTTATTGGTTCTTAATATTGAAAAAATGGTACCGTAATGATACAGACTGTTATAAATCCTCAACGAAATCAATGGAAAGACTTGATGAAACGAGCCGTAAGCGACACTGCAGAACTACGAGAGTCGGTTGCAGCTATCATCAAGGAAGTTAGTGTACGGGGCGACAATGCGTTACGAGAATACAGCCGTAAATTTGACGGAGTAGAACTCAATTGTATTAAAGTAAGTATAGATGAAATTGATGAGGCAGACGACATCGTATCTCACCAATTAAAACAGGCGATTGCTGTTGCAGCCAAAAACATATCCAAGTTTCACAAAGCTCAGCGCATGGAAGAGATTATCGTAGAAACCTCTCCGGGAGTGACTTGTAGCCAAAAAGCCATACCTATTTCGAGTGTAGGGCTGTATATACCCGGAGGAAACTCTCCTCTTTTCTCTACTGTGCTTATGCTTGCAATTCCTGCACGTATTGCCGGTTGTCGTAAAATAGTATTGTGCACACCCCCTAACAAAGAGGGGAAAGTTCACCCTGCTATTTTATATGCGGCACGCGTAGCCGGAGTAACAGAAATATACAAAGTGGGAGGAGCTCAAGCAATAGCAGCTATGGCATACGGAACTGAAACAATCCCCAAAGTTCACAAAATATTCGGACCGGGTAACCGATTTGTTATGGAAGCGAAACAGCAAGTTGGAGCACAAGCTGTTGCTATTGATATGCCGGCAGGACCATCGGAAGTCATGATTATTACCGACAAAAATGCAAATCCTCGTTTCGTTGCAAGCGACTTTCTTTCACAAGCCGAACACGGTCCCGACAGCCAATCCATATTACTAACTACGAGTACCGATTTTGCACAAAAATTACCTGATGTCTTGAATGAACTACTCGACACACTGCCACGCAAGGATATGATGACTAAATCTCTTGCTCACAGTCGTATTATAGTTCTTAAAAATGAGAATGAAATAATGGACTTTGCCAATGAATATGCTCCCGAACATCTCATAATCAATCACACCGACGCTGAAAATCTGGCAAAAAAGGTTGAAAATGCCGGTTCCGTATTTCTTGGGGCTTATTCTCCCGAAAGTGCAGGAGATTACGCTTCAGGAACCAATCACACGTTACCTACAAGCGGATATGCTCACGCATATAGCGGAGTGAATCTCGATAGTTTTTGCAAAAAAGTCACATTTCAACAACTCACACAAGATGGTTTGCAAAAAATAAGTAAAGCCATAGAATTAATGGCTGAGAATGAAGAACTAATGGCTCACCGTCTGGCAGTAACGATAAGAACAGAGATTAAAGATTAGCATACAATACTCATAATTAAATATACATTATGGATTTAGCAAGATTAGTAAGACCAAATATTAACAAACTAACCCCCTACAGTTCGGCTCGCAATGAGTTTACCGGTTCGGCTGCTGTTTTCCTCGACGCCAACGAAAATCCATTTAACGAGCCATATAATCGTTATCCCGATCCACTGCAAAAAGGAATCAAAGAAAAACTCGCAAAACTAAAGGGCGTAAATTCCGAAAACATATTTCTCGGAGTGGGTAGCGATGAAGGTATAGATCTTGCTTATCGCATTTTTTGCCGTCCGGGAATCGATAATGTGGTGGCTATTGCACCAAGTTATGGAATGTATGAAGTATGCGCCGATATAAACGATATTGAATATCGCAAAGTACGACTCAATGACAATTTCGAGTTTTCTCCCGGCAAATTACTTTCTGCAACCGATGAAAACACCAAACTAATATGGATTTGTTCACCAAATAATCCTACCGGCAACGCTTTTTCCATCGATTCCATAAAACAAGTAGCCAAAGGATTCAATGGTATTGTTATGGTAGACGAAGCATATATAGATTTTTCTACTAAAGGAAGCATGTTAGCCCACCTGAATGAATTACCGAATATAATCGTCCTACAAACTTTCTCCAAAGCGTGGGGGCGTGCCGGTCTCAGATTGGGAGTTGCTTATGCCAGCAAAGAAATTATTGATTTTTACAACAAGGTAAAATATCCGTACAATATCAATACCATTACGCAAGAAAAGGCAATTAAGGCTCTGGACAATTACAACGAAGTAACAACATGGGTAAATGAACTGATAGAAAGCAGGGAACATCTTGCAGAAAACTTGAAATCATTAGATTGCGTTAAACACATATATCCAAGTGACGCTAATTTTTTGCTTATCAAAGTTGATAACCCAGATAAACTATATCACTATCTGTGTGATAACGGAATTATAGTGCGTAATCGTAATCGAATAGAAAAATGCGCAGGCTGTTTACGCATTACCATAGGCACAAAAGAAGAAAACATTCAGCTCATTAATGCAATAAAGAAATATGAACGAGAATAAACCCAAACGTGCACTTTTCATCGACCGCGATGGAACCATAATAGTAGAACCTCCTATTGATTTTCAAGTTGACACACTTGAAAAACTTGAATTTATACCAAAAGTAATCAGCAACTTAAGTTTTATCTCTTCACATCTTGATTATGAATTGGTAATGGTAAGTAATCAAGACGGACTTGGGACCGATTCTTTTCCTACTGAAGATTTTGAACCGGTTCAAAACAAAATGCTTAAAACGCTTGCAGGAGAAGGAATAACATTTGATGACATAATTATTGACAAAACATTTGAACATGAACATGCTCCAACTCGTAAACCGGGCACAGCACTACTCGGCAAATACACTTCGGGGGAATACGATCTTGCCAATTCATTCGTTATTGGCGACCGAATTACCGATGTCATACTTGCAAAAAATTTAGGAGCAAAAGCAATTTTTATAAGCGAAGAAGAAGTCGGCAAAAGGTTAGTTGCAGAAGCTGAACTTAACGATGTGTGTGTACTCATTACTCCCTCTTGGGATAGAATAAGTGATTTTCTTCGCGGAGGGTCTCGTACTGCAACTGTGAAACGTACCACTAACGAAACCGACATTGATATAGCTATCGACCTAGACGGAAACGGTACATGCAACATTTCTACAGGATTGGGCTTTTTCGATCACATGCTTTGCCAAATAGGTAAACATTCGGGAATTAATCTTACCATAAATGTTAAAGGCGATACATGGGTAGATGAACATCACACTATAGAAGATACTGCAATCGCACTTGGAGAAGCTATTCATATCGCTTTAGGAAACAAACGCGGTATTGAACGTTACGGTTTTGTACTTCCTATGGACGATAGCCAATGCACTGTTGCACTTGACTTTGGTGGACGCAGTTGGCTTGTATGGGATACAGAATTTCATCGAGAAAAGATTGGAGAAATGCCCACCGAAATGTTCCTGCATTTCTTCAAAAGCCTTAGCGACAGTGCCCGAATGAATTTATACATATCGGCAAGAGGCAACAATGAGCACCATAAGATAGAAGGAATTTTTAAAGCACTCGCACGAGCTATCAAAATGGCAATACGACGCGACATTTTCAGCTACCAACTCCCATCCACAAAAGGGGTATTATAATTCATGAATATACTGTATATCCCTAAATTCACCCCTAATTTAGGGATTATACTCACCAAATTTGGTATAAATTTGTGGATTTGACTAAAAAATCTATAACTTAGCGGAGAAAATACGAATTATCACCTGATTCTATTGCTTATGAATCCTATCATCACACATTTTACCGATAATGACTTGTACACATTTACATGTCAATATTATGTGTTACAAACCTACCCTAGAGCCGAAGTTGAATACAACTTTTTTGATCGTAACAATACTTGCTATCCCAAAGGTTTTGCTTCGTTGTTACAAGAACAAATGAACCACATGAAAAATGTGGTAATAACCAATGAAGAAATTAATTTCATGCGTCGTAAGTGCTACTATCTTCCCGAATGGTATTTCACTTTCTTACGTGGTTTCCGTTTCAATCCCAATGAACTTACAATCACTCAAGATAAAGAAAGACACCTCAGTGTGAGTGTACGTGGCAAGTGGTATTCGGCTATTATGTGGGAAATGCCTATACTTTCGGTGGTTTCGGAGCTTTCTCACACCCTTAACGGAGACTTTGATAAATATAATGCATCTCTTGAACGAGAACGAACACGTGAAAAAGGCATACAGATTCTATCCGGCGACCTCATTTTAGGTGACATGGGAACACGCCGACGCTTCTCATTTGCGCACCAAGACATTGCCGTAGAAGAACTTGCGAAATTATATAAAGAAGGCGGCACACTCGACGATAATGGAGTTTTCTCGGCATGGACAGGTAAATTCATAGGTACAAGCAATGTATATTTCGCAATGAAGTATAACCTTACGCCAATAGGTACAATGAGTCATCAATTGGTAATGTTTGAAGAAACAGTAAGCGGTGTATTTGAATGCAACTATAACGTCATGAAGAAATTTAGTGATGTTTACGACGGCGACAATGGCGTCTATCTATATGATGCATTCGGTGACAAAGTATTTTTCAACAACCTTTCAAAACGCATGGCAATGATGTACAAGGGCTTGCGAGTGGACAGCGGTATTGAAGAAGAACAAATAGAGAAAATTATTGCAAAATATAAATCGTTAGGTATAGACCCAGCAAGCAAACAAGTTATTTTCAGTAATGGGCTTGACATAAACAGAGCTATCGAGATTCACAAACACGTAAATAATCGACTACAAGACAGCTACGGTGTGGGAACTAACATCACTTGTGATATAACCGATTGCTCTCCTATGAATATAGTAGTGAAACTTACTCGTTGCCGAATCACGGAGTCACGCGAATGGCACGATTGTGTTAAACTTTCATGCGATAAAGGCAAAACACTTGGTAATCCTCAAAAATGTGCTTACCTGCTCAGTGTAATAGGATAACGACACCCATAAAATGATAAAGAGATGTTCCAAATCGAAAATTGGAACATCTCTTTTTTATCTTGGATATAAGACCATTACAATTGCCAAGAGTACTGCAAAAACAAGCATATTACGCCCTGTTCCTCCTAATAACGGATTTAGTGCAGCTCCTTGTCGGGATATTAGTTTCTTCCATGTTAGCGTGTGCATTATCAGATACAACAAAGGTATCACCAATGCCCATTTTGGCAATATAACCCATATGGGTGCTAAAAAGAATACGGCAAAATATCCTGAAATCAAATAAAATGTTCCAGCTATTTTTCGTCCGAAAATTACCACTGTTGTACGCTTATTGGCTTCCTTATCATCATCCATATCACGATAATTATTTACCAACAGCACATTTACCCCCATCAGTCCTATAGCCACCGACACAAGCATTGCAAACGGGCTCCAACCACCTGCCTGCACATAATAAGTGAAGTTGACCGGCACAAGTCCGAAAAACACCAGCACAGCCACATCACCAAGCCCATTATACGACAATGGGAATGGTCCGGCACTATAGGCTAGCGCAAATACAGCTATTGCTATCCCCACCGAAACAAGCCACCAACCTCCGAATGGTATTAAGCAACATCCCACCACACAAGCAAGTGCAAGTGTGCCGTATGTTACACGTTTCAATACTTCCGGCTTTATATCACCTTCGGTAACTCCACGACGTGGTCCCACACGCCCTTTTTTATCGGTTCCACGCTTGAAATCATAGTATTCATTGGCAAAATTGCTTGTCACTTGTGCCAATATTGCAAAAATCAAGCATATCAAAGCCGGCAGCCACATAAAACGATGTTCCCATTTAGCCACACCGATAGCCGAAATAACTCCGGCAATCGACACCGGCAATGTGCGTAGTCGTGCCGCCTCTATCCAAACTTTTATGCTATTAGCCATAATATTAAATTTTAAACAACATTCCTCCAATGTTGTCAAATGGCGCACCTGTTACCGAAGATAAACAACTAGGTTCATCTGCCATATATAATGCTCCAAGCAATGCAAAGATTATAGCTTCCTTATATTCAATAATTTTCTTGTCCGGTATCACTATTTCGGCTCCACTTAATTCCCCGATTCGTTCAATCAAGAATTTATTGAAGGCTCCACCACCGGTTATAAGCAACGTAGGCTTTTCTTTTTCGGCATAAGCCTTAACAACTTTTGCCACTTGAAAAGCCGCATGTTCGTAGAATGTGCGTAACATATCTTCCATCGATAGTCCATAGCTTTCCAATAGCGGATATACATATTTTTCCACCCATTCACGCCCAAGTGATTTAGGTCCTTCTTGCTTATAGAAATCCATATTATTCAAATCATCAAGAAGTTTCTGCTTAATATTACCCTTGCGAGCAATTTCGCCATCACGGTCAAATTCAAGACCTATTTCACGGCAATAATGATTGATTACATAATTTACCGGACTAATATCAAATGCCACTCGCTTCTCTCCCTTTTGGAACGAAATATTAGAGAAGCCTCCTATATTGAGACAGAAATCATATTCGCCAAACAAGAATCGGTCTCCTATGGGAACAAGAGGAGCTCCTTGTCCGCCCAACATAATATCCAAACGGCGAAAATCACTTACCACAGGCACACGAGTCACTGCAGCAATTGCAGCTCCATCCCCTATCTGATACATTATTTTCTTGTGTGGCTCGTGGAAGATTGTGTGACCATGAGAAGATAGAATATCAGGTTTCACACCGAATTCTTCCATAAATTCCTTTACGCGTTCTCCCAAAAAGAATCCATACTCACTATGAAATGCCACATATTCGTATGCACTCATATTTTGAGCTCCGGTTCCCAATTTATATTTATAATCGTCGGGATAACTATATCCGCGCGCGCAATCCAATGTAAAAGACCATTTCCCATCGGTTCTTTTGAACGTACATTGACACACATCCAGCCCATCTAACGATGTCCCCGACATTAATCCAATAGATTTTATCTCAATATCTTTCATATGATGAATAATTATTTTAAATATTTCAACCCCTAACTCCTAACTCCTAATTCCTAATTCCTAATTCCTAACTGATTCCAAAGCATTGTTTGATAGCATTCCGAATATCTCGTGCCGACCTGCTATCCCCTTTTAAAATGTGCAATACAGTACGAATATACGCGTCTTTATTACTTAAACCGCAAAGAGCCGCAATATTGCTGTTAACAACCATCGATTTCTCATTAAACACCTTCAACACAGCTTCATAATCATTGCTTGCCACATATTGATGAAATTCCCGACATAATTCCTCATATACGGCTCGAGGATTCAACTCATTCAATAAATCATTAATATGATTTTCCAACGAACCTATATCTTGAAAACGACGATCGATGCAAACACCAGCCATGCGTTTCATACGATGACGCACATGTTCCAAAGCCTGCTTTCTAAGTTCCGATTTAAACATCTTCATTACAGCACTGCGTACTTTAAGGAATACATAAGCCTCCTCTTTCTTCCGGTAACGAGCTACAGCCTTTATAACCCCTTCCAGCATAAGTATATTTTCAATTTCAGCTACATTCGGAACCAATATTTTCTTTTCTCGCAGATATTGAACTTCTCTATCACTTCTTCGGTCACGATCCACTATACCATGGCTGTCAAGATGATGAAAATTCTTAAGATCATTAAATGCACGAGTTGACTCTATCACCTTATTGCAACTTCCAAGAGGTTTAACCGTATATTCCGTAAAAATAAGAGAATACAACTTAGAATCTATACTGTGTGAAGCATCTCCCTCAACAAAAAGAATCGGTTTACGACTGCCCAACAGGTCATAATACAATTCATCCGATAAAGTATCGCCTGTATTAACTATTTCATAATCCCATGCATTATGTAGCAAATCATAATTTCGCACCCACACACATACGTTTTCGGTTCGTGACGACACAAAATCAATATCGTGAGTGTTATATATAAAAGTACAATCAGGACGAATTTCTTCTATCACATTCCATAATGCCTGCATAATGGAGTGATGAATATAGATTTCAGGATCATCAACAAAAATAATAGCGTCCTGCTTAGCATATAATAAAGCTCCTATATAATATAAAACAGCTTTTTCACCATCAGATAATCTTATTTCTGTAAATGACTCCTCTGTTTTTTCATTTAGAAAAAGTAATTTACCGCCTTCTCTCAACATCTTATTATTGGGAAAAACTTCTTGCCACATACGCGCGACCGTATCAAATTTTGTCTCCGGTATTCCAGATACACCATCACCTAAACGCATTTGTGCTTTATATCTAAGTAAATCCATGAATTCATCATGCAAAAGCAAGAAAACAAGCCTTTGAAACTCGGTAGAACTATCATTCCTATAATATGGGGATGACTCAACAGCCTCTTCAAAAAGCATATCAATAGAACCTTCCAATTCATTTTTCTCGGTTGATGGAAAAAGTGCCTTCAATGCTGATATTCGATAAGCCTTTTCTTTATATTTATCAACAAGCCAATGAGCAAAACGAGTTTTACCGGAGCCGTTAGCACCAATAAGCGTAATCTGACGCACATCATCCAGCAATTGAGCCGGTTTGCCATCTATTCTATCAGGTAATAGTATATCCATAGCCTTTATTGGATTTATTCAATGTAAATTTAGGCATTTTTCCTTTATAACACACAATATCCCCTAAAAAAGTTCAAGGCGACATGCAAAATGCACATCGCCTTGAATAATAAATTATAACCGTTAAGGATTATTTCTTTGTTACAGTAGCTTTGTATGGAAGAGTTGACAAGTCAAGAACCACATCATAAGTACCATCTTCAGATACTTTAAGATTACTTCCACCTTGAGTCAATTCATCAAATGAGTCACCGCCAAGATTGATATCCCAACCATCGTTAGCACGGAACTTGAATTCTTCACCGGCTTTCAATGTAACTTCACCTACATATTTAATATCAGTAGGACCTGTAATTGCTGCAGTCATTGGAAGAGAAGAACCCCATCCGTTGAAGCCACCAATCATACCGATAGTAGTAATTTCGGTAATAGAGTAAGTCAACTTAGGAATGTTTACAGTACACCAATAAACACCTGTATTACCTGAGTTCAAGTTGCCGGCACCTCCATCGGTTGTTAAGCTGCCTTCAGTTCCTGAATTACCATAGTTAATATGAGACCAATCCGGAGCATTAGAGAACTTGAATTCTCCACTCAAATAAGCATATCCTGTATAAGTTACATAATCTGTTGTAGATAACATATTTGAACTTGTATGACTCCATCCGTTAGAAGCACCCGGAGTATATAGATAATCAAATGCAGGAGTTATTTCATAAGTAGGATACTCCTCGTCATCGATTTGGCTATACATATCGATTGCAAATTGATATTTTCCGGCTCCATCCATAGCACCTGCCACAACCGAATAATCTGCACTGGTATTAGGGAATAACATACCAACTGTTTCATATTCCATACCTTCTTCAGCACCCATGGCACCTTCCAAAGAACCGGCGTTATAAAGCGATTCAGGAACTACAACCCAATAGAATGTACCACCGGCAGGTATATCAACGATTACAGAGAATTTTGTATCGTCATAAACATCCTTATCGGAGTGCAAGAATTCAGCTTTACTATCAAGAGATAATGCGTCAGGATCGTTACCGTAAACTAGATAGTATTTATTTTCCACACGGAAACCCGGGTCATAAGGAGTTACTGTAACTTGAGCTTCTCCAAAATACTTATCAATTCCGTTTACACGTACCTTTTCTGTACCATTTACTACATAAGCGGCATAACGGACATTTACCACGCGAGCTTCAGGATTACGTCCTTGAACTGCAAGATAAGCAGCCTGTAAATCGGCAACTGTAGCCGAAGCTGCATTAGCAGCGTTGGTTACAGGAACTTTCACTGCATCCGAAAAATCTGCATTCTTTGCCATTTCCATAGCAAATTCCACTGTTGCACCTTCAGGAAGATTGGAAACACTAACAAATTCTGCTACAGGGAATGATTCAGTAGCTATTGCTTCAGTAAGAGTAATTGTACCGGCTAGAACATTCTTAGCTGTAAAATCTTCGGCTGTAAACAATTCTTCTTGCTCGTTTACTTGAGGCAGAACCTCTACCCATTCTTCTTCACAAGATGTAAAGATTAGGGTTAGAGCCATCATCAAAAATATATTTAACTTCTTCATATATAATTCATTTTTAAAGTTACAACCTTAATTATTCAGCTACAGCTTGCATTGTCACCTTATAATCAGAACCAGACAAGTCAACTGTAATCTTCATCTTGCCACCAGCCCAATCAGGGAATGCATATTTACCTTTACCCTTCATTGCCGCACCTGAATAAATACCATCTGAATCCAATGCACATACAAGGTCTTCATCCGGTTCTTGTGAACCAACAGAAGCTCCGGCATCCCAACCGGTCAATTCAGTATAGAAACGGAATGTAGCTTGACCTGCTTCAATTTGGAATGTTCCTGAGTAAATCTTACTTCCGATAGCATCGTTGGCTTCAAATAATCTCCAACCAGCCAATGCTTCAGCATTACCTGCATCAGGACCTGTCCAACCACTTGGCTGTCCAATCAAGTATATATATCCCGGAAGTTTCAATGCGAAGTAACCTTTCACTTGTTCCAAACAAACCACGTTGGAAACAATTGCACTGGCTTCAGGAGCTCCGGCAACTTCGGCACGTAGGCGTAGATAAATCTTACGAGCCGGTTCATCG
The DNA here is from genome assembly GCA_964613095.1 of uncultured Muribaculaceae bacterium. GTDB lineage: Bacteria > Bacteroidota > Bacteroidia > Bacteroidales > Muribaculaceae > RGIG4576. The sequence goes on from CAZTFX010000006.1 coordinate 35,830, forward strand.
GTGTAACCTTCTTCAGTTGTTATACCACGTAGATTACACATCGCAATTGCAAGTTCCTCTCCATTTACTTGAATATCACTACAATCAGTATATGGATTTTCATTTACTTCTTTATATTCTGCAAAATCTTCAGTTAAAGAAGCCTGCGCATAATAATTTGCGGCAGCAGAATAGCCATAATCAGGTTGTGAACATGTAAGTTTCACTGTTGTTGCCGCACTCAATTCGATATATTGAGTTGCCATAACCGGAGTATTTAGGACAAACTTTGTTGGAGTTTGTAGCACCGGATTTTCTTCTTGTGGTTCTTCACATGAAGTCACGAAAAGAAGTGCAAGAAGACTGAAAAATATATAATTTAACTTTTTCATGTTATTCCTTTTTTATCAGTTTAGAAACCACATTAATAACCGGGATTTTGTTCAAATTCAGGTTGAGCAGAGATAACATTTGATGGAATTGGGAACACATTCATATAAGATGGAATAGAACCGCCCTTAAGAACATTGTTTTTCCAAGACCACAAGTAGTTGCTGCCTGTAAACTTATCGTGACGAATCAAGTCGGAACGACGAACATTTTCCCAATACAATTCACGACAACGTTCATCAAGAATATTAGCTGCAGTCATTTCGGCTGGAGTCCATTTAGCAACACCGGCACGTTCACGCACATAATTCACATAAGTCAATGCCTTTGAAGCATCTCCGGCACCGTCAACGATGTTACATTCTGCATAAGTCAGGTAAACTTCTGCAAGACGGAACATTGGAAGGTCGGTATCAGGGAATTGTTCTGAACGAACTGCAGTAGCACCTGTCGGGTCATAAGAACCACCATTAGCAGTACTCCATTCACCATTAGTACCCTTTAACAAGTTTGTAAACTTAACTACACCATAACCATCGGTGAATGTAGAGAATCCTGTATTTTCCTTACTGAATCCTTTATCTTCTTTACACCACATTGACCAACGAATATCTTCGGCTGTAAATTTATCGGAGAATTCAGGAGTAGCGTGCATACAGCCCCATTGAGCTCCCATACCATAATCAGCTTGATTCATATAAGCGCCGTCATCAGCCCATGTCATGTTCTTAACGTTTGCTGCACATAGGAATGTAGTACCACCGTAAGGTTGAATATATTCACTATCATAAGGAATACCCCAAAGCACTTCATTTTCGGCAGTATTGCCACCACCCGGCAAATATACATCATTATCACCGCAGAATAGATATAGATAGTGATTAGCAAGACCTGAGCCATTAAAACCACCACCTTGGTGACGAGCTATAATTGCTTCACAATGTTCTTGAGCCTTAGCAGCACCATTAACGGCACCATCGGTATAAACCTTAGCGTTCAAGTAAGTACGAGCAAGAAGTGCTTGAACACCGTCTTTACCCACACGACCATAAATAGGAGTTGCATCGCTGAAAGAAGCAACAAGGTCTTCCAACTCAGCCACCAACCAAGTATAAAGATCAAGACGAGAAATTTGAACAGGATTTCCTGTAGATGTTTCATCAATGAAACCACCCTTTCCGAACAAATCAAGTACCCAATAATAACTTAATGCACGCATAGCACGAGCCTCAAGACGATATTGAGCAAGATCGGCTTCCGAGCCCGGAACACCATTATCAATCAAACGGATAAAGTCGTTACATATAGCAATATGTACATAAAGACGTGAATAAGTACCAAAGATATTTGCATTATCCTTTCCCCAAGTACCTGTTACAAGGTCAAAAACACCCACGTCAGGCCAAATCCAATTTGATTCATCGGTAGTAAACTCGTTCATCATATAAAGAGCACGAGTATATTGGCTAGTACCACCATCAAGACCTGAGATATCAGAGTCTCCATTAGGACCTGTTTGTCCTGAAACAGCAATACCTGAATAACATTTTGCCAGAGCTTGACGCACATCATCTTCGGTGAAACTCGACGAAGTAAGGATATTAGGATCCTCCGGAGTCTGGTTCAAATCACCGGTACAAGAAGTTGCCATTCCTAACGAGAATGTCAAGGCTAAAGCTGAAAGTGATTTATAAATATATGATTTCATTATTTTTTCTTTTTTCACGAGTTAAACATTAGAATGTAGCTACAAGACCTAGAGTGAATGTTACAGGACGTGGATATACATTGTTGTCGATACCACTATAAACTTCAGGATCCAAACCACTATACTGAGTGATTACAAATGGATTTTGAACAGCTCCATAAATGCGTAGTCTTGAGAAGTTCTTGGCAAGGTCATTGAAAGTATAACCCACTGTTATATTATCACAACGCAAGTAGCTTGCATTTTCCAACCAATAATCGCTTAAATACAAGTTACGAGAAGGATTAACCGTACCATCAAAATAATAATCGGTTTTAATCAAGTTACTCAAGTTAGAGTTCTTGTAAGTATTAGCCAAAGTAGTATTAGAAGCCATTACGTTATTGTAAACATAGTTTCCAAGACTAGCACGCAAATTAATACCAAAGTCCCAATTCTTCCAATTTACGGTAGTACCCAAAGTCATTGTCACCTTAGGATCTTTGCTATAACGTACACGAAGGTCATCATCATTGATTGTACCATCACCGTTTTGATCTACAAATTCACCTTCGATTGGATTACCTGCAGCATCATATACTTGTTCATATAGTAAGAATGAATTTGCCGCATAGCCTTCTTTATACACTTGAACTGTATTACCTGTTGCACCGCTGATACCTCCGGTTGTTACCATTGTACCATCATTATTCAATTTAGTAATTTTGTTCTTGTTATAAGCTACGTTGTAGTTAACAGTCCAAGTCAAATCTTTATTTACAATAGGACGAGCTGTAATGTTAAATTCAATACCTTGATTTTCAAGAGTACCAATATTTTGATTCAAATAGTTGGTAGTTGCACTACCGGCTGGAACCGATACATAGCTCAACAAGTCCTTAGATTCACGGAAGTAATAGTCAACAGCAGCAGTAATACGGTTATTCATGAAACCGAAGTCCATTCCGGCATTCCAAGTTGTAGTTTCTTCCCACTTCAAGTTAGGATTATAACCGCTTGGATAAAGTGTTGATTGGAACTTATCGCCTTGACCATTGATAGAAGGATAATAAGAACCTTGTGTAGCTTGCTTGTAAGTAGCCATGTAGTCAAAGTATCCACCTATATCTTGTTGACCGGTGATACCCCAACCTAGACGAAGTTTCCATTCGTTCATAACATCTTTAAGACCTTTAGCCCAAGATTCATCAAGAATCTTCCAACCAAGAGCTACTGATGGGAATGTACCCCAACGGTTATCTTTGCTGAAACGAGAAGTACCATCACGACGTACAGTGACTGTCAACAAATAACGATCCATGAATGTATAATTCAAACGACCAAAGAATGAAATCAATTGAAGATTTGCATTATCCCAATGATAAGGATCAACATAAGATGTACCTATGCGATCAATTGTTGAAGGATCCTCTGTCAAGAAATAGTATCCATTCTTATCTTGAGAAATTACATTAAATCCTGAAGTCAAATACTCTGTACCGTTATTCCAACCGCTTGCAGTGAAACGTTGCCATGAATAACCTGCGGTAACATCGAAATAAGAACCTATTGATTCAATTTCTTTCTTATAGTTGGCATAGAAATCAAGCAATGTATTGAACTTGCGTTGGAATTGATAATAATCGGTTGCAGCACCATCATTCTTACAGTTTTTCCAAGAAAGTGGAGAATTTTGAGCAACTTTATTGTGCTCCTTTGAACGGCTCATATCATAACCTAAATTCAAATTCAAACGCAAATCAGGCAAGAAATGTAAAGCATAATCAAGTTGTAAATTACCATTACTACGCAATACGTCGGAATAGTTATTACGATCCTTAAGCATGCTTACTGCATTCATTGTAGAGTTGCTGTTAAGCACACCGGCATTAGTCCACAAATTATATCCATTATACAATTCCAAAGCAGTAAGAGTTGGCTTACCATTAGAGCCCACTGTCAATGTTTTCCAATCCTTGTAAACAGTACGAGTAGGGTCACTTGCAAGAGCAGCACCTACAGCATCGGTACTTGCAAAATTATTCTTGATATAATATCCCTTTGCATTGGCTTGTACTTTCAATTTACCTTCGAAGAATTCAGGAGTAAGATTGAAACCGAAAGTAAGACGATCCATCTTGGAAGTCTTCAAGATACCATTATTATTGGTATAAGAAACAGCAACACGATAAGGAAGAATACCGGCAGTACCACCTACACTTAAATTATAGTCACTTGACACTGTTGTACGAAGTATTTCATCTTGCCAATCGGTATTAGCATTACCCATTACCTTTACAGCTTCGCTATCAGAACCATGATAAGCCGACAACACCTTACGATATTCACCGGCATCCAATACATCCCAAGTTTTACGAGCTGTGTTAATGTACATATTAGCTGAGAAGTTTACTTGCGGTTTACCGGCTTTACCTTTCTTAGTAGTGATAATGATAACACCGTTAGAAGCACGGCTACCATAAATTGCAGTAGCAGAAGCGTCCTTAAGAACCACCATGTTTTCAATGTTATCGGGTGCAATCATTGAAAGAGAGTTACCCATACCTTGTACACTTCCGTTGTCCAAAGGTACACCATCAACAACAATAAGCGGGTCATTGCTTGCATTAAGAGAAGCACCACCACGGATACGGATTGTACCACCTCCTTCAGGACCTGCACTGGTTGTTACAACCACACCCGGAGTTTGACCTACAAGAAGATCTTGTACCGAAGTGGCAAGACCGGCTTGAATTTCGCTAGGTTTGATTGTTGACACCGAACCTGTCGCGTCATTCTTCTTAACTGTACCATAACCGATGGCAACCACTTCTTCAAGGACCGCGCTGTTTGGCTTAAGCGTAATCTTGATTTGTGTTCTGCCATCCACCGGAACTTCTTGCGCAATATAACCCACGTATGATACTACAAGGATAGCATTAGGGTCGGCTTGCACGCTAAAGTTACCATCGAAATCGGTTGCAACTCCCGAAGTAGTACCCTTTACCAAGACACTGGCTCCGATTAGAGTCTCACCTGTTTCATCATACACTGTACCCTGTACAGTGATTTTCTGCGCTAAAGCAGGAAGCGACATACATAGTGACAACAACATCACCAGCATAGTCTTCCGATTCATCATTTTGAAAAATGAGTTCTTCATGCAAAAATCGTTTTTAGTTTTACAATTGGTTTATATTAAAATTATTTCTCTCTATAAATATTTTCCGTTATTTTAGGAGTCTTGATTAATGATTTTGCCTTAACGGTTCCCTCTCAATATTGATAAACAAACTTTTACACTTTTTGGTTTTAAGTTTTCAGGTTTTATTACCAACCATAGGTACACAATAAAACACGAGATTACCTAAAGCACCCTCGTGATCGCAAATTTACATTACATCAGCGAATTACTCTTAATCATAGGTTCAGTTAAATATTCAACTTGCAAATTTATATATATTTTTGATTTTAAAGAGTATTAAATTTCTTTTTTTCAAAATTTAACATTAGTTAATTCCACGCCATCATTTTTTTAACATCAAAATCACACTTTAAGACAAAATCATGGTAAATATGTGTAAAAACTCATTAATATATCAGCCACCGAACTATTCATTAACAAAAAATAGCTACATTTGCATAATATTTGAATATTGAAATAAATTCCTTTTTAAGAAATATGGCTAAGTATAACTTTGACAAAATCATAGACCGACATGGAACCGGTTCCATTATGACCGATTGCTTGACAAAGGTATTTGGTCGTGATGACCTTTGCCCTCTTTGGATTGCCGACATGGATTTCGAAGTGTGTCCGGCAATCAGCGAAGCCTTGGAAAAACGCGCCTCACACCACATTTATGGTTACTCTCAAGCTCCCGACAGCTATTGGGAGTCCATTATCAACTGGATAAAACGTCGTCACAACTGGAATGTTTCCAGAGAAGAAATGACTTATGTGAACGGAGTGGTGAGAGGATATGCCTACGCCTTGAATTTCTTCACTCAAAGAGGTGATACGGTTGTGATACAACAACCCGTTTACAATCCATTCAAAAATGTAGCAATAGGAAATCACCGTCGTGTAATAAGCAACGACCTTATACAAAAAGGAGATTCTTATATAATGGATTTGGCAGGACTGGAACATATTTTTGTTACAGAAAAGCCAAAATTGATGGTATTGTGCAACCCTCACAACCCTATCGGAATTTGTTGGGATAATGAAACACTAAAAGAAGTGGCACGCTTGACACGTAAATACAATGTAATAGTCGTAAGTGACGAAATCCATGGTGATTTGGGACTTTTCGGACACAAACACACGCCTTTTGCTTCAGTAAGTGAAGACGCTGCAGCAGTAAGTGTTTCTTTTGGAGCTCCATCAAAAACATTCAATATACCGGGTGTTACCAGCTCTTGGTGTGTTGTAAAAAATCCAGAGTTGCGCAAACCATTCTTTGAATGGTTGCAAGTCAACGAATTCAGTGTACCAACTTGGTTTGCAACTACATCTACCGAAGCGGCATATACACAAGGTGAAGAATGGCTTAACGAACTTATCCCATATATAGAAGACAACATTTTAGCAATTGAAGAATATTGCAAGAAAAATCTTCCTAATGTACATCCGGTCCGCCCTCAAGCGTCATTCTTAATATGGCTTGATTGCACAAAATTAGGATTAACTCATGATGAACTTATCGATTTATTTGTTAATCATGCACACCTTGCTCTTAACGACGGAGAAATGTTCGGGAAAGGCGGTGAAGGACATATGCGCCTAAACGTTGCCAATTCACGTGAAATGCTGATTAATGCTCTAGACCAATTAAAGGAAGCCATCAACAGATAATAAATATATTGTTTAGATATTGAGCTTATTTTATGGCAATTAAAGATATCCAAATTAAAGATTTCAACTATCCGCTTCCGGATGAACGAATAGCAAAACACCCTTTGACAGAACGAGAGAAATGCAAATTACTATTTTATCAAAACAAGCAGATAAAAGATTTGCATTTCTATGACGTTCCGGTACTTCTCCCGGAAAAATCAATGCTTGTGTACAACAACACTCGCGTAATCAATGCTCGTTTACGTTTCCAAAAGCCTAACGGTGGTGCAACCATTGAGATTTTCTGTCTCGAACCAATTTTCCCACGCGATTATGCACAAGCATTCCAAACCAACGGAGAATGCCGATGGCTTTGCTTCGTTGGGAACTCAAAACGTTGGAAAACAGGGTCTTTGACTCAAGAAGTAAATACAAGCGGAACAACCGTACTTTTGTCGGCTACTCGCGGAGAGCAACTCGGTAACGCTTTTGAAATAATCTTTAACTGGAATAAAGAAAATGTGACTTTTGCTTCATTGCTTGACGAAATAGGCGAAATCCCTATCCCACCATATTTAAACAGAAGCACTGAAGAATCTGACTCGGAAGATTACCAAACTGTTTATTCTCACATCGAAGGCAGTGTAGCAGCTCCCACAGCAGGTCTTCATTTCACCAACGAAATTCTATCCGAATGCGATAAACGAGGTATCACTCGCCGAGAATTGACTCTACATGTAGGTGCCGGTACTTTTCAACCGGTAAAATCGGAAAACATAGGAGAACATTCCATGCACACCGAATTTATATCGGTAGAACGCAGTTTGTTGGAAGCTCTTATTAAAGCCGATGGAAATATTATTGCTGTAGGGACAACTTCTGTGAGAACACTTGAAAGTTTATATTATATAGGTGTGACTTTATTGGAAAACCCTGACGCCTGTGAAGATGAATTGCGAGTAAAACAATGGGCTCCTTACGAAAAAGAATATACAGTAAGCACAAAAGACGCTTTACAATCAATAATAGACCATTTGGACAAAAAAGGAATTGACCGATACATTGGAAGCACTCAAATCATGATTGCACCATCATTCAAATTTCGTATCATAAAAGGTATGATTACCAATTTTCATCAACCGCAATCCACATTACTATTGTTGGTTTCAGCTTTCGTTGATGGAAATTGGAAAGAAATTTATGAATATGCACTTTCACATGATTATCGCTTCCTAAGTTACGGAGACAGTTCTCTGTTACTTAGATAACACAATAAAACAAGGCTGTTTCACGTTGATATAATTACGATGAAGAAGCATTTTTACATAATATTCGCTATTTTTATTGCATGCATAGTTCTTTCGAGTTGTGGCGGTGCAAAGTTGAGTGTTGCCGATGAACAAATGGAACGTGGAGAGTTCTTTGACGCAGCCAACACATATCGTAAAGTATATAACAAGATGACAAAACGAGAAGAACGTCCCACTCGCGGTATAATAGCATTCAAAATGGGTGAATGTTATAGAAAAATCAACATGACAGCTCGGGCATCGGCAGCTTTTCAGAATGCAATACGCTATCAATATCCCGACAGTATCATGTTTCTCTATCTGGCTCAATCACAACAGAAGGAAGGAAAATATGCAGCGGCAATAAAAAATTACGATACATATCTCGGTTTCAATCCTAAATCAACTGAGGCAAAAGATGGAAAACGAGGCTGTCAATTGGCATTAAAATGGAAAAACGAGCCATCACGATACATTGTAAAAAATGCAAAATTATTTAACTCTCGTCGTGCCGATTTTGCCCCTATGTTTTTACCCGGAAGTGATTTCGAACAATTATATTTCACTTCTTCAAACGAAAAATCCACAGGAACGAACAAAAGCGAAATCACCGGCACAAAGAAAAGCGATATTTTTGTAGCAAAGAAAAATGAAAAAGGTGCATGGCAAAGACCGGAAGCGGCAGAAGGCGAGCTAAACAGTGAATTTGACGAAGGTATTACTGCATTTTCTCCAGACGGTTCAACTATGTATCTTGCCAAAGCCCGTCGTGAATTAAATGCCAACACTTCAGTAGAAATATACACATCTCAACGTTCGGAAGCACAATGGAGTTCACCTCAAAAACTGGAAATTACCGGAGATACAATTTCTGCATACGGAGACCCCGCAATAAGTGCAGATGGTAATTGGCTGTATTTTGTAAGTGATATGCCCGGCGGTTACGGAGGTAAAGACATTTGGCGTATAAACCTTAAAGAACGTGTGGGAACATTGGAAAATCTGGGTAATGTAATTAACACTCCCCGGGATGAACGTTTTCCTTATTGGAGAAACGACAGCATAATGTATTTTTCCAGCGACGGACATGCCGGTATGGGCGGATTAGATCTTTTCAAAGCTCAAGTAACAACTTCGGGAGCTTGGAATATAACCAACATGGGAGTTCCAATGAATTCATCAGCCGATGACTTCGGTATTACATTCGGGCAAGGTGAAAGCGGATTTTTCAGTTCAAATCGTAACGACGCACGAGGATATGATCACATATACAGTTTCATATTACCCGATTTGCAAATATGGATTTCAGGCTCGGTTCTCGACAAAGATGAAGAGCCCGTTCCAAACGCAATTATTCGTATTGTGGGAAATGACGGTTCCAATCAAAAAGCTATAGGCAAACCAGACGGAACATTCCGTTTCAAGTTACAACGTGGAGTAAAATACGCAATGCTTGCAAGCGCCCGGAACTACCTTAACGGCAAGCAAGAATTTGAAAGTGATACAATAGAAGAAGATGCCGAATATTCAGTGGATTTCATTCTTGCTTCAATAGAGAAGCCTCAAGTTGTAGAAAACATCTTCTATGATTTTGATAAAGCTGTACTTCGAGACGAGTCAAAACAAGCTCTTGATGAGATTGCACAACTCCTAAAAGACAATCCACATGTAGCAATAGAAATGTCATCTCACACAGACCGTCACGGTAAAGATGAATATAACAACAAATTAAGTGACCAACGTGCAAAATCAGTTGTGGATTATCTCATCTCACAAGGTATTCCGGAGAGCAGATTACGACATAAAGGGTATGGCGAATCACGTCCTAAAACCGTAACAAAACGCATTGCACGACTATATCCACAATTTAAAGAAGGAGATATTCTTAACGAAGAGTTCATCAACGAATTAACCGAAGCCGATCAAGAAGCTGCCGACCAAATAAATCGTCGCACAGAATTTCAAGTAATCAGCACAAATTACATTTACTAAATCCCCAAGAGCAGAATGAAAAAGATTGGAATTTTATCGGACACACATTCGTTTTGGGACGATAAATATGTACAATATTTTACCGGTTGCGACGAGATATGGCATGCCGGTGATATTGGAGATGAAAGCGTAATCAATCGCTTGGAAGATATAGCTCCGATACGTGCAGTTTATGGAAATTGTGATGGAGGTGTCATGCGCAGACGTTTCAAGGCGGTAGAATGTTTCGATATTGAAGGAGTAAAAGTGTGGATGACACACATTGGCGGTTATCCAGGGAAATATGCACCCGGAGTGAAAAGTATTCTCATGCAAGAACGTCCCAAGTTGATGATTAGCGGTCATTCACATATACTGAAAATCATCCCCGATCGTTTATTGGATTTACTGCATGTAAATCCCGGAGCAGCAGGCAAGCAAGGATGGCAAGTTGTGCGTACACTTGTAATACTGACTCTGCATGAGGGAACTATAAAAGATTGTGAAGTAATTGAATTAGGTAACAGATAAAATAATCGATTATGAATAAAACATTGTATTTAATAGGTTCTATCGTATTTATGATGTTGCTATCGGCAGCTTCATGTAAAACCACAGAAGAAAATTACAAAGCAGCTTATGATATAGCCGTAAAAAAGCAAGAGTCGGGAGCAGGGCGTGACGTGAGTTCTTATATCAGTCGCGAAAGAAGACTCAATGAATACAAGCAAGTAGGAACTGATTCTGTGCGTATCGTGATAGAACACGTGAGTGTTGTAGATGGTCCTGTCAACAATGCTGAAAAATACGGAGTTGTAGTGGGCGAGTTCAAACAGGTTTTCAATGCAAGGTCATATCGCGACCGTATAAACAATGCAGAAAACTCACTGGAAACTCCGGCTTTTGTTGTTATGAATGCAATGAAACAATATTATGTAATATACCGTAGCTTTGACACAAAAACCGGAGCCACTGCATTTATGAAAAACAAAGGAAATTTCAAGATTAACACCCAGACTGACGAAGTATGGATTCTGGAAATGTTGAAAAAATAATATCCGACGACGACATCATTGCCTTGAAAACAGGATGGAAGTTAGGATTCGGCGATGAGGATGAATTTATTGATTATTTTTTTACCCACTATGACAACGATAACACCCGTTTTTTTCATCGCAATGAAAAAGATGAAATCGTGGCACAATTACATGCCTTTATCTTTAATGACGAAATCTGCAACAAATTGGGTTGTTATATCTATGGAGTAACAACATTACCGGAATATCGTGGGCGTGGCATTGCTGCTAAAATGCTTAAATCCGTACTGAATACATTAAAATCACAAGGAGTAGCGTACGCCGTCCTTATTGCCGAAAAGTCTCAACTACAAGCGTGGTATGAGACACTCGGATTCATAAAAATGCCCAACACTATCGAAGTGCGAGGCATTAATGACAATATGAACTTCGGTCTGGAAGACCGCGCCCTAAATATAGGACTTTATTATCTTCTCAACAGCAACATAACTCAATTCACACACAAAATCTTTATTCAGTAAACAATCAACAACTTATATCAAACAAAAAACGCACATTTCATTGTGCGTTTTTTAAATTAATTGCACAATATATTGTGCAATTTCTATTTCTTCAACATATATTTCTATTTTACAAAGGTTTACAACCTCTATTTTTTTGTCATTGTAACAATAGGGACAAGCATTTCTTCAAGAGAAATACCTCCATGCTGGAATGTATTATTGTAATATTGTACGTAATAATTATAGTTATTTGGATAAGCAAAAAAGTCTCGATTCATTGTAAAAATGTATGTTGATGAAAGATTTGGCGCAGGCAGTCCAAATGCTTGCGGTTTTTTGATTTCATACACCTGTTTTGCATTGTAACTTAAGTTTTTACCCACCTTATAACGTAGATTCGTATTCACAGCCTTATCGCCAATCACTTTCACCGGATTATCCACGCATATTGTACCATGATCGGTAGTAAGCACCAAACGACAATTCTTTTCTGCTATTTTTTTAATTAGTTCTAGCGCACTAGAATGTTTAAACCACGATTCTGTAAGAGAACGATAAGCAGCATCACTATAAGCAAGTTCACGTATCATCTTACTCTCGGTACGAGCATGCGATAACATATCCACAAAATTAAGTACTATCACATTTAAATCGTAATTATCCAAATTGCGGAAATTTTGTAACAGTTTATCACCCGCAACCGAATCATTTACTTTATTATAAGAGAATTTATATGGTTTACGATAACGGTCCAAGATAGTTTGAATGAGAGGTGATTCATTCAAGTTCTTTCCCTCTTCTTCATCTTCATCAACCCACAAATCAGGGAACATACGAGCTATATCTATAGGCATTAATCCCGAGAATATAGCATTCCGAGCATATTGAGTTGCTGTTGGCAATATGCTGCAATATAAATCATCCTCATCTATATTAAAATACTCACTGAACAAAGGCTTTACTGCACGCCATTGATCAAGGCGGAAATTATCTATAACAATAAAGAATACTTTCTCACCTGCATCAAGAAGCGGGAAAACTTTCTTTTTAAACAGCTCATGACTCATAAGGGGATGACAATCGGTCGTTACCCATTGTTCATAATTTTTCTTGACGAATTTACTGAATGTAGAATTTGCCTCAATCTTCTGCATTTTCAACAACTCATCCATATTAGTATCGGCACTTGCCAACGTAAGCTCCCAATGCACAAGATTTTTATATACTTCACACCATTCCTCAAACGTGCCGGCGGTATTAATCATTCCGCTGATACGCTGAAATTCCTGCTGATAATCGGATGAAGCCTTCTGTGAAACCAAAGCTCCTGAATGCAGATTTTTCTTGATAGAAAGCAAAATTTGATTTGGATTGACCGGTTTTATCAGATAATCGGCAATTTTATTACCAATCGCTTGGTTCATAATATTCTCCTCTTCACTTTTAGTAATCATGATTACAGGAACATCGGGATGCGTGATTTTAATTTGCGATAATGTTTCCAATCCGCTGAGACCCGGCATATTTTCATCTAAAATCACTAAATCAAAATTACGTTCAGCAACAGCGTCGAGTGCATCACGACCATTGGAAACGGTCACCACTTCATAACCCTTTGCATTCAAAAACATTATGTGAGGCGTCAATAAATCAATTTCATCATCAGCCCATAGTATCAATCCGTTCATCATAGTTGTAATTTTTATTCACTTTCTGCCGATTTTTCCACTTTCTCAATATTGTCTTGTTCTAAGAATTCAAAATATTCTTCAAAAGAACGCCCTTCATTGAGTAGTAAATTAAAATTATCTACACTTATCATTACTTGGCGTACTTGCGACGGCAATACAAAATCGGTATTTTCTTCCAATACACGCTTATAATGAGAAAGTTCTTCAAAATTAGCAAAACCTTTTATTACTAACAATCCAAGTCTGCCAAAAGTCATCTGTTCCAAATCAAAATCTTTCACCACGAAATGTGAAAAATTATGACGAGCCACATCATACAATAACTGATTGGCTGAAACACTATCGGTAGGATATACCATCACATAAACATGCGGAGAATCAGGAATATCCTTAAACGGAGTCACTTCTTTCCTTTCTGCAACAGTTATAGTATCGCTTGTAAGACGTGTAGCCCATAGCATTCCTCTCACATTACTACCGCCACCCTCGAGTTTCCGTCCTTGCTCTGCTTGTTTCAACATTGTAGAAGCAATTTGTGTCATATCGGTCTCCGGATATCGTTCCAATAGCTCTTTCAAAATAGACTTAAACTTTTCAAAATCATTTTCGGTAACATAAGCTAATGCATCAATAAACATAAATTTAGGCATTATCTTAGACATGGGATATTTACGCATCATCTCAGCATAAGCCTCATGCACACCGTTGTTATTATTGGATAAATAATCTTCATAGGCACGAGCATACATTAATTCTTGTTCATTCTCCATATTTCGAAGATTATCAAGATAATGAGAATCCTTCATTGCCATTCCGTATTTTGAATCGGCAAAATCGGTAATTATTAAAGCTCTATATTTTTCAGCCATTGAAACATCTCCTATACGCATATACATGAGATACATATTATAATAAACATCCAAACGATATATATTATCAGGATATCTGTTCAATAACTGATTAAACTCTCTTGTCGAACTCGGATAGTCTTCCAACTTATCTTTCAAAATAAGTCCCATGTTATATAATCCCTCTTGAATTATATCGTTGCTAGTTTGTTTTTCTTCCTCAGTCTTAGGTATTTGTTTTAGATAATACTCAACATAATGTGGATCATCAGCCTTTGCTAACTCTTCCTTATTTTTATTTTCAACAGAAGTAGAATCACCCGGTTCAGTGTTTGTTTCACTACCTGCATACATTTCATCATCAGAAATATCCTGTGCTATTACTGTCTTATTTCTACGACGCCAATCATCTTCCAACTTACGGCTTCCCCAAGCCTTTTGAAATGCCGTTTTTCCTGCATTTTTAGTTGCAGTATTATAAAAATACCATGAATCATCATTATTTATCTGAAATGTGGTAGGAGCTGATGTATTATTAAACGTATTTCCCATTGCAGCTTGATTTGCCATGTACTCTTCACGAGCCGCAGCTTCTACTTCTTCTTTTTCTCGTTTTCTCAATTCCTCTATTAATCGTTCTGCAACTTTCTTTTGCTCCTCAGGAGATAACTCCGACAATTTAAGCAAAGAATCCTGCAAAGTAACATTTTGTGAATACACAGCAAGTTCATCCAATACATCACTTCGTAATTTCATCTCCTTGTAACCGGGATAGTCTTCGTTAACGAGGGTAATGCCTTCTGAATAGCACGGTTGTGCTTCGGCATACCTTCCTTGCTTAAAATACAATTCACCCAAAGCCAACTGGGCAATGCCTTTTTCGACTCCACCACGAGTACTTTTCTCTACAGCAAGAACATAATTATTTATGGCTTGCACAGTGTCTTTCCTTGACAAATATAAATTTCCTATTGCATAATATATTTGATCCAGATATTCCTTATTTCTATCAAAACGAGTCATTCGTTTCAACGAACGAACTTCACTTTCTATATTTTTTCCGGTATATACAGCACTCTGTTTTATTCTGGCATTAAATTTGGTACGGTAAGTTGTTCCTGTAGAACTGCCCGCTTTCTTAAAAGCCTCATAAGCAAGCTCATTCTTACCCAAATCGGTATAAATCTGTCCTAACAAGAAATGTAAACGCACTTTTTGAGCACCCTTTGCCGATTTTGCCGCTGCCGAAAGAAATGGTGCCGCTTCATTGTATTTTTTACTCTTTATATAATATCCGGCAAATGCGAGATTACATAATTCTTTGGTTTTCTTATTTGTTATTTTTTCAGGTTTTATAAAAGCCAATGTATTTTCGGCTTCTGTCAACCACCCCAAAGCACAATAAGAACGAACTTCCCACAACTTAGAATCCATCACCAAATCGGGCAACCATTTAAAATGCCCCGATATATAATGAAAAGTAGCTGCGGCTGTCAAGAAATCACCTTTCATATATTGTGCCTTAGCCATAAGAAACCAAGCATTATGCAAAAACGGATTATACTCTTCACGCTTTAACCATTCTTTATCCTCTTTACTTAATCGACCCGATTTCTTTTTTGGTCGTTTTTTTATAGAATGCAACTGAATTGCTTTCTGCATTTTCTCGATGGTTCGGTCAAAAGTTGTACTCGGCTGAGTAGCCTTAGGATTTGAATAAGCCTCGGCAGGGTGCATAAACAGAAGCTGAGAATAATTATCTTCATACTTTGTTTCCAAATCATGAATCTGCTCATTATAATGAGTTTCCCCATTATAATATACATTATATCGAGTATTGAATGCATGCCAAAAGCGTGAACCCGCAGTATTTTTCTTAGTACTGCAAGAAAACAATCCACAGGTCATTATCAATGACAGTAATATTATAAAATATCGCATTTTCACGACTTCCCGCACTTAATTATATATGTTATAACGACTTAATTATCCATTTATTACTTTTCTTTAGCAAACGAGCCAAAACATAAACAATCACAAGTGATAATACTATTGTTGCCGAAGCCGGAACACCCATTATATAAGAACACATTAATCCTGTAACCGAACATATAATACTTATTATAACAGAAATGACAATCATGGGTTTTAACCGATTTGTAAATACTTCGGCAATCATTTGAGGCATTGACAACAATGACATCAACAACATTATACCAATCAATCTTATTGTCAACACCACGCATATTGCAATAGCTACTGTCATTATAGTGTTTATCAATGCTACAGGCTGCCCCATTGTGCGGGCAAAATCTTTATCAAATGCACACGAAACTATCACTCGATAACAAGAACAGAAAAAGATTACAAAAGCCACCGTAAAAATAGCAAAAGCAATCAAATCGGTCTTTGTTATCGTAAGTATATTTCCAAAAAGAAACGAATTCAATTCAGGGACATATCCGGGAGTGAGAAATATAAATAGCGTACCTATTGCCATTCCCAAAGCCCACATCACAGAAATTGCAGAATCCTCACGCACTCGCTGCTTAGTAGTTAACCATTCTACGCCCAACGATGAAGCAACAGCAAATAAACCTGCCATAAATATGGGAGAAACACCTAAATAGTAACCTATACCCAAACCTCCAAAACAAGCATGTGTAACACCTCCGGTAATAAACATCAATCGACGTGTGATAATATAGGTTCCTATCATTGCCGACATTATACTCACAATTACAACACCCAGCAACGCATTTTGAAAAAATGTATATTGAAATATTTCCATTTATATTATCATTCAATTTATTCACCATTTCTCATTTCAGAAACAATCATCAACAGCTCATCTTGTATAATCGAGGGCAACGTAATTCCACGCATTTGAATGGAACGTGCCCATCCTGCCACTTCTTCAAGTTTAAGCGTATATAAAACATCTCTGAATTGCTCAATCTGTTCATTATTATATTCATCGGCTTTCACACCCTTGTAAGCATCCAATTCTTCATCTTCATAATAAACAACCTTTGAACTTACACCTGTAAGCAAAGAATCTTTTTCGCACACTTCATGTTGTCCACAACAACCTTCGGGGCGTTCTATAACAACAGGTGTTTCCGTTTCACCGTTTTTTTTCAGATCATAACAATGCCATAAATAGAGAAGAATCCCTACAATTATTATTGCTGCCAATATTATCAGTGCACCTATCATTCTACTTCCTCTAATTTAAAACCTGCCGATTTCAAATGATCCCAATATTCCGGATAAGACTTGCTTACCACCTCAACATTATTAATGATTATTCCGGGATATTTCACTGCAGCCGGAGCAAAAGCCATTGCCATTCGGTGATCATCGAATGTATCAATCCTTATAGAATCGTCAACAGTACACCTTGTTCCATCCCACGATAATGAAAAGTATTCTCCTACAGTAAGCACGTATCCCATCTTCATTAATTGAGTACGCAAAGCCTCTATCCTATCGGTTTCCTTTATCTTCAATGTCTGTAATCCGGTTATGTGAAAAGGGCGGTTAAGTAAACATGCTGTTACAACTATTGTTTGAGCCAAATCAGGATTTTCAAGTAAATCCATTTCGATCTTTTCTTTCATTACAGAAACATCGGTATTCAAATCCATGTAATCCCCACATCGGTTAAAAAACACCCCAAAGTTCTCAAATAAAGAAGCAATAGCAGAATCACCTTGCGTACTCTCTCTAAATAATCCCCGCAGTGTTATACGTGAATCACCCAACAAAGATTGTATTTGAAACCAATAAGACGAAGCCGACCAATCATTTTCAATATTGAAATCCACTGATTGATAATGACGATTATCCTGAAAAACAATATCATTACCTTCCCAATAAGAATATACCCCAAAATCCCTCATTAATGACAAAGTCATGTCAATATACGGACGAGATATAATATCTCCCATAAGTTTTATTCTCTCTAGTCCATATATCAGTGGTGAAATCATTAAAATAGCTGATATATATTGAGAACTTACACTACCGGAAATAGCAATAGATTTAGTTCTCAATTTCTTTCCTTTAATTTTCAAAGGAGGATAGCCTTCTTCACCTTCATATTCTATATCGGCACCGCATGCTCGTAATGCCTCAACTAGAATTTTAATGGGACGATGGCGCATGCGTTCACTTCCATCAAGTAAGACTTCTCGACCTTCTTGTACGGCAAAATATGCTGTCAAAAAGCGCATTGCCGTCCCCGCAGCTCCTATATTGATATAAGTAGCAGCATTATCACTTAATGCCGAAAGCATCGTATCGGTGTCATCGCATTTTGCAACATTAAACAATCTTGAATCAGCCCCCGCTAAAGCTCTTATAATCAAAACTCGATTACTTATACTCTTTGACGCAGGCAAATTCACCTCACAAACCACCTTTTCGGGTGCAATTATTCTATAATTCATATTAGCACAAAGATAACGTTTTTTTGACAATTCAGCCATGTTTTACACCTTGAGAAACGCAAATAGTCACAAAAAAGACTTAACTAATTTTCTTTTCTTACTTATTTACAGTACCTTTGCACGCATTATTGAATAATAATAATTTAATTTATTTATCAGTGACTGATTTTTTTAGTGTTTTAAAAGAAGGTATCGTTACCATCAGCGATTTCATATGTGGTTATCCCCTGTTTTTCTGGTTGATAGGAGGAGGATTATTTCTTTTCATATATTCAGGAGCTATACCATTGCGTCGTCTTAATTGGTCGTTGAAGGCGTTAAGAACCAAAAGCCCTACAGGAGAAGGACAAATCAGTTCTTTTCAAGCATTAATGAGCAGTATATGCTCAACAGTAGGTATGGGAAACATTGCCGGCGTGGCAATTGCCATATCAATAGGCGGTCCCGGAGCTATATTTTGGATGTGGGTAAGTGCTTTACTAGGCATGGCTACCAAGTTTTTTGAAGGTACGCTTGCCATTATGTATAAAGGTAAAGATAAGGAAGGTAACGTGCATGGTGGTCCCATGTATATGTTAACCGAAGGTTTAGGTAAGAAATTTCGTCCAATGGCGATATTTTTTGCATTTTTTGGAATGATTGGTACATTATGCTTTATGCAAGCCAATCAATTAACCGAATCTTTTATTACCGTACTCGATGCACCCGATACATTCAATTTCCGCCTTATCACCGGTATAATAATGGTTTTGGGAGTATCAATAGTAGTACTTGGTGGAATCAAGCGTATTTCCAAGATAGCCACTAAAGTTGTACCTATTATGGTAGGCTCTTATTTCTTGCTTGTATTCATCATAATCGTTATGAATATAGAATTACTACCTAAGGTCTTTCATAATATAGTTAGCGAAGCATTTAACATTCAAGCAGGATTTGGAGCTTTAGCTTTTATTGCTCTCACAGGAGCGCGTCGTGCCATGTATGTAAACGAAGCCGGTGTAGGTACAGCCTCACTTATGCATGGAGCTTCACGAAATGCAGAGCCTGTACGTGAAGGTCTTATTGCAATGATAGGTCCGGCAATTGATTCAGGACTTGTGTGTACACTCACCGCAATACCAATACTTATGGCAATGATGATAAGCCCTATTGAAGTAGAAGGAGTCAAGGGACTTTATATTGCGCTCAATGCATTTGAAACAATGCTTCCCGGATGGGGTGAATATGCTCTTATGGTAATTGTGTTCATTTTTGCAGTAACAACTATGTTCTCTTATTCTTATTATGGAACACAATGCGCCGGATATTTATTCGGCTACAAAAATGGTAAATATTATGATTATTTCTATTTGCTTATGATTGTAGTAGCTTGTGTCATCTCTCTCGACTTGGTTGTAAGTATCATGGACTTAGCTTTTGCTTTCATGGCAATTCCTACTATGTATGTTTTACTACGCCTTGCACCTCAAGTAAAACGCGAAGCAAAAGTTTATTTTTCCAAGAACAAACTGGAAGATTAATTTTCACACTCAATAAAATATAAATGGCAAGTTTACACTTGCCATTTATATTTTAATTTATTTAATTATTTTTATTACTTTTCTTTAAGCCTTTTTCTTTAGATGGGTTAAGTATTTTCTCATACTCTCCGTAGGTTGAAAAGAGTTTCACGACTGCATCCATTGCCGGATCATCCTTTAATTCTTGAATAACACCACCCTTTTGATAATAATACCTTTTCACTATTTCAAGAGCTACTATTTGAGAAATCATTTTTCTATGCAAATCTAAATCTTGGTTTAAATCATGTTTCAATAATTTCTCCAATTGAGCAAACACAGCCTTTGTGGAATCATTCATATATCCTTCGGTATCGGCTACTTCACGCAATTGCTTCAATCCGTCCTCACACACTTTATCATAATGAAATTTATCGGGATTTATAAAACGTTTAAACTGATTATAAATAGTATCGGTTACCACAAAATCTTCTACAACAGGAATAGACTTGTTTTCATGAAAAAACTTTGTAGCAAAATCAAATGCCCAAAAATCTTTCACTATATTATATGCCAACCTATTAACTTTGGGATATTCAACCTCTATATCCGGTGTTATACCACCACCATCGCGTACTTCACGTCCATTGGCTGTGCGATATACCGTTGTTAAACTATCGGGAATACGAGCAACCGATCCATCAGGATTACGATGCGAATAGTCTATCGCCTGTATTAAACGCCCACTTGGAATATAGTATTTAGCTGTTGTAACTTTCATCATCGCATCATATGGTAAAGCAAGAGTTGTTTGTACAAGACCTTTTCCATAAGAACGATTACCTATCACTACTGCGCGATCCAAATCTTGCAATGCACCTGCCACAATCTCCGAAGATGACGCTGAATTTCCATCTATAAGCACAACAAGTGGTATTTTCACATCTATCGGCTCATGCGTAGTTTTATACGTCTTGGTATTTTGTTTCAGTTTACCTCTTTGCATTAACACTTCTGTACCTTTGGGAACAAAATAACCAACAATCTGCACTGCGCTTTCCAAAAGCCCTCCACCATTACCACGTAAATCGAGAACAATTGATTTAACCGCAGGATTTTTCTTTAATTCTAGTAATGCTTCTTTAACCTCTTGAGCAGATTTCTCACTAAAAGTTGTAAGAGATACATAACCTAAATTTTCACGTTGAATACCATAATAAGGTACACTTGGAATTTGTATTTTCTGCCTTACCAGTTCAAATTCCACATTACCTACATGTGGACGTTCCACCTCTACTTTCACAATTGTTTTTGGTTGTCCTTTAAGGCGTTCACTCACTTTATCGATTGCCAATCCAATAACACTGTCTCCATCCACTTTTACAATCTTATCACCGGGAAGTATTCCGGCTTGGGCTGCAGGACTGCCTTCATAAGGCTCCGAAAAATAAGTTGCACCATCACGAAAGACGATAGCCGAACCTACTCCGGCATATTCTCCTCTCGTTAAAGAACGGAATTCCTCTTGTTCCTTTGCCGGAAAGTATTCTGTATATGGATCGATATCATTAAGCATGGCATTAATAGCTCTGTCAACACTCTTTTGGGTACTGATAGTATCAACATAATAAGTGTGTAGATTTTTGAATACCGAAGTAAACATATCCAAACTCCTTGCTATCTCAGTTTCGTTATTTTTAGCCTTCATTCCACCCACAACAAGAACTAAAACAGCTATAACAATTATAGATTTTATTCTATTCTTCATCTTATTCGATTTTATTTGCTAAAGTACAACATAGAGTTGAATAAAGACCCCAATTTCTTTTAAAAAAGTCTTAAAAATAAAAAATATCATGCTTTTTTTTCAAAAGTTGTTGCATATTTCAAATATTGGAAGTACTTTTGCAACGCAATTCACAAAAGTGAGTGCGGTACTGCTTCAATAGCTCAGTTGGTTAGAGCACCTGACTGTTAATCAGGGGGTCGTT
>CAZTFX010000007.1:0-50597 GCA_964613095.1 uncultured Muribaculaceae bacterium
GTGAGGCGCAGAGAATAGGTCCAGGCAACTGTTTAACAAAAACACAGGGCTGTGCAAAGTATAAAGATGAAGTATACAGCCTGACACCTGCCCGGTGCCGGAAGGTTAAGAGGAGATGTCATCGCAAGAGAAGCATTGAATTGAAGCCCCGGTAAACGGCGGCCGTAACTATAACGGTCCTAAGGTAGCGAAATTCCTTGTCGGGTAAGTTCCGACCTGCACGAATGGTGTAATGATCTGGACACTGTCTCAACCGTGAGCTCGGTGAAATTGTAGTATCGGTGAAGATGCCGATTACCCGCAACGGGACGGAAAGACCCCGTGAACCTTTACTGCAGCTTAGCATTGGTTCCGGGTGTGCGATGTGTAGGATAGTCCGGAGACTGAGAAGTAGGTGCGCCAGCATTTATGGAGTCGTTGTTGAAATACGGACCTTCGCCCATCTGGAGCCTAACGCGCGGAAAGTGCGGACACTGCTTGGCGGGTAGTTTGACTGGGGTGGTCGCCTCCAAAAGCGTAACGGAGGCTCCTAAAGGTGCGCTCAGGCCGATTGGTAACCGACCGTAGAGTGTAATGGTATAAGCGCGCTTGACTGGGAGGCTGACAAGCCGATCAGGTAGGAAACTAGAGCATAGTGATCCGGCGGTACTGCGTGGAAAGGCCGTCGCTCAAAGGATAAAAGGTACTCCGGGGATAACAGGCTGATCCCTCCCAAGAGCTCATATCGACGGAGTGGTTTGGCACCTCGATGTCGGCTCGTCACATCCCGGGGCTGGAGAAGGTCCCAAGGGTTCGGCTGTTCGCCGATTAAAGTGGCACGCGAGCTGGGTTCAGAACGTCGTGAGACAGTTCGGTCCCTATCTGTTGTGGGCGTAGGAGATTTGCGGGGACCCGACACTAGTACGAGAGGACCGTGTTGGACAGAGCACCGGTTTACCGGTTGTGCCGCCAGGTGCACCGCCGGGTATCCGCCTCTGGGTAAGATAAGTGCTGAAAGCATCTAAGCACGAAGCTCACCCCAAGATAAGATCTCCGTTGAGGGTCGTCAGAGACTATGACGTAGATAGGCTGCAGGTGTAAAGACGGTGACGTCAAAGCCGAGCAGTACTAATCGCCCGATAGCTTTCCATGTGAGAGTTAAAGAAAAAGATTTGAGTTGCCGGTATGTGCACTTTTTTTTAAGAATAACGCGACACTCCGGAGGGAGATAGAAGCGGTAAAAGAAAAAGAGAGAAATAAAAGAGAGATATATAGCGAAGCATAAGAACAAAGCTGAAAGCTATAGAGAAGAAAAAGAAATTAAGGCGATGACAGCGCGGGGGATCCACCTCTACCCATTCCGAACAGAGAAGTTAAGCCCCGTAGCGCCGATGGTACTGCGAAAGCGGGAGAGCAGGCAATCGCCGCTTACAGAAGAGAGAGAGCAACAAGCGAGAGACAAGAAAGTCCATATGTTGCTCTCTCTTGTTTTTATTTCAAATCGTTTTATAAAAAAGGGGAGAATTACAACTATTTAGTTTTTTTATCACTAACTTTGCAGTTTAAACGTAAATATAATGGCTGAATCCAATTTTATTGACTATGTGAAGATAATGTGCCGTTCCGGAAAAGGTGGAGTCGGATCAAAGCATTATCGTAGAGCAAAATATATTCCTAAGGGAGGTCCCGATGGAGGTGATGGAGGTCGTGGAGGACATATATTTCTTAAAGGAAATCGTAATTTGTGGACCCTTCTCCATTTGAAGTTCCAACGTCATGTGTTCGCTACCAATGGTGAGTCGGGAGGGAGAAATCGTAGCTTTGGTAAGGATGGTGAAGACCGTACTATAGAAGTGCCATGCGGAACTGCTGTGTATGACGCAGAAACAGGGAAATTCTTGTGTGATGTCACAGAAGATGGTGAGGTGGTAAAATTACTAAAAGGGGGTAAAGGCGGACTTGGAAATTGCCATTTTGCAACTGCAACGAATCGTACACCTCGTTATGCCCAACCTGGAGAACCAGCCATTGAGAAGACCATAATTTTGGAACTTAAACTTCTAGCAGATGTTGGATTGGTTGGTTTTCCTAATGCAGGAAAATCGACATTGTTGTCCTCTATTTCGGCTGCAAAACCTAAAATTGCGAATTATCCATTTACTACGTTAGAACCAAATTTGGGAATTGTGAGTTATCGTAACAGTCAATCTTTTGTGATGGCTGATATCCCGGGTATTATAGAAGGTGCAAGTGAGGGTCGTGGGTTAGGGTTACGTTTTTTGCGTCATATAGAACGTAATGCTGTCTTGTTGTTTATGGTACCTGCTGATAGTGATGATATAAAGAAGGAATATAGTATATTGTGCAATGAATTGCAGCAATTTAATCCTGATTTGGTGGATAAACCTCGTGTACTGGCAATAACAAAATGTGATATGTTAGATGAAGAGCTTATGGACGAAATGCGAGGTGAAGTCCCGGAAGGAGTGGAGTGTGTGTTTATTTCATCGGTTGCCAATATGGGATTAATTGAATTAAAAGATGCTTTATGGCGTGCTATTAATGATGAAAATAATAGAATCCCAACTAAAATAACCCATCGGGATCTTGATGAAAAACGTAGAGTTAAGGAAGAAGATGAATTTATCTTTGACATCAGTGATATTCCTGTAGATGAAGAAGATGAGTGGGACGAAGATTGGGATGATGAAGAAGATTTTTATGATGACGATGAGCAATTTTTATATGAAGATAATCTGAGAAATGATTAGATTTTCAGTCCTAAAATAGTATGCAAAGATATTCGGTAATAAATGATAAAAATCCTCGTGAAATAGTATTGTTACGGGGAACAGGGTGTAGATATAGACGTTGTACTTTTTGTGATTATCATGAGGACGCGTCACAAGATGAACAAGAAAATCTACGTATTAATAAAGCTGTTCTATCACAAGTTACCGGAGTATATGGTATACTTGAGGTGATAAATTCCGGTTCTTTTTGTGAACTCGGAGATAGTACAATACAATTAATTGCTGATACATGCCACGGTTGTAGCATAAAAACTGTGCATTTTGAATGTCACTGGTTGTATAGAAATTCCATTTCGGAACTTCGTGAACGTTTTTATAAAATTGGGATAACGGTTAAAATCAAGATAGGTGTAGAAACTTTTGATTATAACTATCGTGAGAAAATTATGCTTAAAGGTATAAGAGAGGTTGATCCGGCACGATTAAGTTGTGATTTTGATGAATGTTGCTTATTATTTGGACTTCCGGACCAAACGGTGGATTCTATGAAAAACGATATAGAAACAGGATTGAAATGGTTTGACCGCGTGTGTGTCAACATAATGGTTGAGAACACAGCCTCATTACAGCCTGACAATTCTGTTAGGGAAACTTTTGTGAGTGAAATATATCCTTTATATAAGAATAATCCTAGAGTTGATATATTATTGCATAATACCGATTTTGGTGTAGGCTCAAAATGATGTTTTAAGAATGAATGAAATACTTATAATATTATCATTTATATTGGTATATGGTGGAGTCGTACTTTTTTATAAATTGTACGGTAAATCAGGTCTTATAGCAATGAATGTCCTTGTAACAATTTTAGCAAATATTGAAGTATTGCTACTTGTTGAAGCATTTGGTATAGAAATGACATTGGGGAATGTTCTTTTTGCCAGTACATTTCTTATAACAGATGTTTTAAGTGAAAATCATGGTAAAAAAGATGCAAATAGGGCTGTAATAATAGGTTCTGCTTGTTCGGTAATGTTTGTCCTTATTTCTCAATTATGGTTGTTATATACACCAAGTCCAAACGACTGGGCTAGAGGTGCCTTTGATATAATCTTTGCAGTAACACCACGTGTAGTATGTGTATCGTTACTGGTTTATTTAGTGTCTCAATTGACCGATGTATGGCTATATCATAAGTGGTGGGACTGGTGTAAAAAACGATTTGGTGACGCACGTAGCGGGCTGTGGATAAGAAACAATGGTTCGACTTTGATATCTCAGCTATTTAATACATTGTTATATACATTCCTTGCATTCTATGGAATTTATCCAACAGAGGTTTTATGGACTATATTTTTCAGTAGTTATGCTATATATATAGTAACAAGTTTATTGGACACACCTATTGTTTATTGGTGTCGCCAAATACATGATACAAGGAAAACAGATTAAATTGCAGTGGTTGATAATAATTCTGCGTTTCCTTTAAATGTAAGTTTTGTTGTTATTGCAGGAATCAATACCGTTTCTCCTTGAGACAGTGTTGTTTTATTTTCGTTGTTATCTATGATTTCCACTTTTCCTTTTAAACACATTATAATACGGAATGATTCTGCATTTGGAGATTCTATTTCATAATAATCGGTTAGAATAATTCTGTTTGTGTCGAAATATTCACACTTGATAAGATTAATTTCACCCAGTTTATTATTAGGGCATGATGTTACATAACTATCGTGTACCGTGTAATCAATAGCGTGTTTTGCCAGTTTAGTGTGCAATTCACGTGTATTTCCTTGTGCGTCACGTCGGTCAAAATCATAAACACGATATGTAATATCGCACGTTTGTTGAATTTCTGCAATAAGATTTCCTGCTCCAATGCTGTGAATACGTCCTGCAGGTAAATAAAAAATATCTCCCGGATGTGAATTATAGCATGCCACAACATCCATAATAGTGTTATTGGCTACACGTTGTTCATACTCTTTTTTTGATATTTCTTGTGTAAAACCTATATTGATTTTTGCATTTTCATCGGTATCAATGATATACCATAATTCGGTTTTTCCTGAACAGTTATGTCGATTTTTAGCTATTGTGTCGTTAGGGTGAACTTGTAATGATAAATCTTGTTTTGCGTCAATAAATTTGACGAGAATAGGGAATGTATCGCCATACTTTTTATATATAGACTCTCCTACCAGAGCTCCTTTGTACTTACGAATAAGTTCAATAATAGTTAATCCTGAATTTTCTCCTTCGGAAACAACAGACTCGCGTCCTTGAATACCGGAAATTTCCCAACTTTCACCAATTTGTTTCTGGTCGGTAGAAATACATTTATATTGCGCAATTTTCTCACCGCCCCATAAAACAGATTTAAAATGTGGTTGAAATTTTAAAAAGCCTATATTCATATATAAAATACCAAGTTAATAATATATAGGACTTTTTTAAAATAGAGTCCATATACACGCATAGCAAACACAATACTTTGCAAATATACGATTTTTCCATGATATTTATGATATTATTCGATTGGTAAGCTAGTCGTTGATGGAAATTTCCTCTCTTGCAATCACATTTTTATGATTAATGATAGTATTCCAATAGGATGTTGTATTAAATTTATATACGCTATCGAAAGATAAAGTTCCATCACTTTTCATTGAATACATAGAATTGAAATATAACCAAGAATCTCCTGAATCAAAGCATTTTGATATATCCGGTATATTTCCACATTCGGTAATGGCAAGCATTTTTTTACCTTCGAATGTTTCATTCAATGGAAGAAATCTATCTATCTTAGAATTTATATTGTCGGAGTATATATTTGTACCAATGATATCAACGTATTTATCTCCCGGATACCATTGTTTTAGTTCTTCGTTAGTAAGATTTTCCATTTCGGTACTCCAAACCCAAATTAGATTGTTAAGTTGATATTTAACAACAAGTCGGTCGTACACCAATTTCCATAATTCACAAAAATATGTTGCTCCAAGTTTACCCCACCAATGATTCTGTACCATACGCATGGGGTTAAAAAGAACTACTATCTTTTCATCTTTGAATTTTTGAAGAATCTCTGCAATGATACTCAAATCATTTTCAACGAACTGAAATTCCCATTTGTCATCACGTAATGCATATTTTATGTTGAAATCACTATCAACAGAATATGTTTCCGGTAAATCACTTTCTAATGACGGAGTTACCCATTGCCAAAATATTGAAACTATACCCCCATTAGCATGATGATTTTTAATTGCTGAAATATCGTTATAGTCTAGAGTGTGTATATTCCGTATTTCATATTCGATAATGGCAGGATATTGTTGTGTTGCAGAATATATCAGGTTAGAATAATCAAGTCTGTTGTAAGAGTTTTCAATCACACCTGAAATTATATTTTTTCCATAAATAGAATGAAAATATTGATATAAAATCTTTGCTTCGTTGGACGCATTGTTATTACATAAATTATTAGCTACATTATTGATGTTAACCGTTGCTCTGGTACTGAATTTAAGAATAAATGAATTTACCGTTTTATCTTTTCCTGCTGAAAGGGCTCCTATAGAAACTTTCAAAGAATATTGTGTTAATGGTTCCAGATTGAGAGGAATTACGAGGGTACAACCCGAAGCCGTTGCAGTTGTTATAACCCTATCGTTAAGTGTGATAAGATTAATTTGACTTATACTGATTGCAGAAGAATAGTTAAGCGTTAGCGAAGTAGTACTTTGGGCATCTACTACGCTGTTCGAGGATATTGATTGGGCTGTAACTTTTACAACCTGAGTACCGGAAGTTTCCGTTGAAGTTTCAGGCAAACGTGGTTCATCTTTTTCTCTTTCGGCGTCACTATTACACCCTGCAAAAAACCAACATATAATAATAAAAACTATAGTTAAAATGTTTTGCCTATGTTTCATGATTGTAATTATTGAATTAAAATCCCAACTACTGCAAATTTAGCTAAATATATTTGGATTTATGAAAAATTGATGTAAATTTGTAATTACATATCACTTATATATCTTCATTGGTAGATGTGAAATTGGTTTGCGCCAACGTAGTGGATACTAACATGAATTGGCGTCTCGATAGTAAAACCGAAATGCGCGACGCAACTGAGTATATCGAAGAAAACGGCTATGAAGATTTATCTTGAACAAGCTGAAGATGATATTTACACAAAATATAGCTTCGGTGTTTGTAATCATATCAGGCTTAACCTAAAAGGTAACATAGAGTTTTGGGAAATCAGGTTTTAACTAATAATTGTAATTCTAATTTATAAAATATGAGATTTCAATTTTTGTCTTTATTCATATTCTTTTATTCTTCAATTTTTGCTCAAATCGGAACTTTAACAATTTTACCAAAAGTTGAAGAACGAATAGTCTTACCTTATGATAGTCTTGAGAACATAACTCGTAACAATTTACCCTCTCTTGTTGGTCAAAAGGTTCAAATTTTGCCAAAGCAAAGAACAAGTAGTTTAGGTTTAGACAAGGGACCGACCCTATATAAATCGAGACCTTCTGCTATGTTTAATAATGATATAGTTGTAAACCCTGATACTCGATTTAAAACATATAACTCTAAATTTGGTTCTTTTGATAATGAAGTTTTCGATATAGTTGGAGTGGATTCAATTTTTGATTCAGACTTTTATACATATCGCGCAGGTCGCTTCTATCTTATTGTTAAAAACGAAAAATATCCAACCAATCATTATTTAGATATTGCTTTAACTAACGATGAGTATGACTCTAATAAAAAACTAATTAGAAGAGTTGAATTTTATAATACGATTGAGTTTATGATTATTGGATATTATGAAAAATGTAGGGAAAGGCTCATTGGTACTAAACTCGTAAACAAGTACCCTGAAAATAAATCCCTTAGTGGTAATTATATTGTTTATAGTATTTCTTCAGGAGAACCATTAACATCTATTCCGGAAAACTTAGTTTGGACTATCAAAGATATAACTCTAATAGACAGTCAGAACTATAAAGGGTTAGGTTATTTATTATCATCTGATTCTATGCCTGATTGTTTTACAAGTTATAATCTTAATTCTTTTGAAAAATACGATGAATTTATAAAGTCTCAGCAAGAACGTAAGACGTGGGAACAAAAAATGATTCGTACTTATGGTAAAGTTAATGGAAATCTAATTATCCAAGGTAAAGTGAAATTAGGTTTTACAAAAAAGATGTGTAAAGAAGCATGGGGTGAACCTTCAGAAATCAATAAATCTACCGGTTCTTGGGGTGTTCATGAGCAATGGGTTTATGGATTAGGTTCATATCTATATTTTAAGAATGGGAAACTTACCTCAATTGATAATTAAAGTATTTGCCTTTTTAGTGAAACCAATTTTTATGATAAAATTATCGATGTACCGTTGGTAGATTGTTCTAATCTGTAACATATGTTCTTTGATGCCTACTTCTTGTAAGAAAACGGCGTTTTTGTGTTTCTATGAGTCGTGTTATTAATACGTCGAATTGGTGTAACATAGTTATTGCAATGTTGGCTGCTGTTTCATCGGTACGTGTATCAACCATTTGTTGGTATATTTTGGGTTCTAGATGTTTACGACAAAATAATTGTGTTTGTTTTGTGCGTGGATCATTTGAGTCCCATTGTTGTAACCCCCTAGTGAGAAGATAATCTTCGTAGTCTAGGAGAAGTTCGTGCATGCTAGCCTTTGCAACGTTGGTTAGTTTTAGTTCAAGTTCTCTAGAGGTTGTTGCGTCAACGCTACCTTCAGCAATATTTTGCTTACCTGAACGAGCCGCCTGCACCATTTGGTCGATGGTGCGGTCGTACTTGTTCAGATGTTTATGTACAAAAGCATAGGTTAGTGCATAAATACAATTTCCGAGTTGGTATACTCGAAGACTCTTGTGATAACCTTGTTGTGGCAAAAAGTCCATATAATCAGATGTTTTATCCTTTGCGGAGCTTTTCGAAGTATCGGTTGAGGATATCTTGGGCTGCAACAAATGAGCTCTGACGATTACTTAACACAAGGTTTTCTTTGCTTATGAGCAAGTCTTCAATTTCGGGGTCGTTGTAGAAATTGGATTTTAATCGTTCGTTGATGGTTTCAATCATCCAATATTTATCTTGTTCGCGACGCTTTTGTGCGAAATATCCATTAGTTTTTACGAATTCAAAATATCGGTCAATCATATCCCAAACTTCAGCGATACCTATCTCAAAATAACCTGAATAGGTAAGCACTTCGGGTGTCCATCCGCTAGGTGGTAATGGGAATAGATGTAGTGCATTGCGGAATTGAGTTTGTGCCAATTTTGCCCGTTCAATGTTATCGCCATCGGCTTTGTTGATAACGATTCCATCTGCCATTTCCATGATACCGCGTTTGATTCCTTGCAGTTCATCGCCGGTACCTGCCAATTGGATTAAAAGGAAGAAATCAACCATAGAATGAGCTGCAGTCTCACTTTGTCCCACACCTACTGTTTCCACTATGATATTGTTATAGCCGGCAGCTTCACAAAGAATTATACTTTCGCGAGTCTTTCGTGCTACAC
Source organism: uncultured Muribaculaceae bacterium (assembly GCA_964613095.1). GTDB lineage: Bacteria > Bacteroidota > Bacteroidia > Bacteroidales > Muribaculaceae > RGIG4576. The sequence continues at coordinate 9,320 of CAZTFX010000007.1, forward strand.
CCCCTAAAGAACCTGCCGATGGACTGGGACGAATAAATGCATCGGGGTGAAGGGTGAGTTTCTCCATTCGGGTTTTATCACCTAAAATACTGCCTTTTGATCGTTCACTGCTCGGGTCGATTGCCAAAACAGCAAGTTTTCCTCCCCCTTTAAGCACATGAAGACCGAAAACGTCGATAGATGTACTTTTCCCGGCACCCGGTACACCTGTTATACCTATGCGTCGAGAATTTCCGGAGTGAGGCAGACATTTTTCTATAACTTCTTGAGCTACCGCCTGATGTTCCGGGTTCTGGCTTTCCACTAATGTTACTGCTTGGCTAAGAATGCTGACGTTTCCTTTTAAAATACCTTCTACATATTCACCTGCAGATAATAATGTGCGACGGCGTTTACGTTTCATGTATGGGTTTACTATAGGTGGTTGTGCAACACCTTCATTTACTGTAAGTCCCAAGTATTTTTCATCGTTTTCAGGATGTTCCATATTTATATTCAGATTTATTGTTTTAATTATTGATTAATTGCCCCACTAAACGTACTGTTTGTTGTGCATTATTGGGATCATTTGTAATTATCTCTACTTTTGCATTGAGTAACTTGTCAAGTTTTTTGGGGTTAACCGAAATTTCCACTTGAGTTCTTTTGCCCGGTTTGATTTCGGTGTTTTTACATGTTATATCGATACCTTTATCAAGAGTATAAATTTTGCGTATGTAAAGTTTGGATTTTCCTGTATTCTGTATCTCAAAATGGTTTGTAACCGAGTCTTCATTAATGTTTATACGGTCAAAATCAACTTTTGAGGTAGAGAGTTTGGCTATTGGAGCATTTTCAAGTTCTTTTTGTGATAATTTGTCAAAATTCTCAAATAATCTTGCTGTTACATTGATTTTCCCAATACCCGCAACCGGATTATTGCTGTTTCCTGATATTGGTACTGCTTCCATTGTGAAGTGGTCTTGAGAAAATCCCCAATCATTACTTTTTTCGGAGTGATAAGTAATGGTAATCGTTGCTAATTCTCCAGGTAACACAGTTTCCGGTACGATACCTATTTGAAGGTGCTTGGGGATATCATGGAACACAGCTTTCAAAGTATCATTGCTTTGATTGTAAAGACTGATAAATTGTGTTCTGGACTTTCCTTTTGTTAATTCTCCAAAAGGAATAATTTGTTGTTCAAGTTTTAATGCGCCTATGCTTATAGGATATTTCTGTTGAATTGTTGAGGGAACCCCTATTACATTACCTTTTATTTTTAATACGCTTTTTCTTGGTGTTCCGGTAGTATAAACATAAATATCTTTGTCAAATCTTCCCGGACGTCCATTGGGGTTATATGTAACAATAACCGAAGCTGTATCACCGGGAACAATGGAACCTAAAGTATAGGAAGTAGCCGTGCAACCACATGTAGCACGCACATTGGTGATTCTTATAACGGAGTCACCTGTGTTTATCATTTTCATTTCACACGTCATTTTACCCGACTCTTCTTTGAATGTACCAAAATCATGGGTAGTGTTAAGCCATGTGGCAACACCTTGGGCATGACAGAAAAGTGTCATAAAGATGAGTGTAATTGAAAATACAAAAATCCTCATTATTTTATTGTTTTTGGGTAATAGGTATAGTTGTTCCTTCAATGGTAAGTGTTGTACGTTTTTCTCGTCCGTTGGTACGTACTTTAATATCCTTTTTAAAAGCACCCGGACGTCCTGCTGGATTATAGAAAACCTTTATTTTACCGCTTTTGCCCGGTGCAATAGGTTTCTTGGTGTATTCACGACCGGTGCATCCACAAGATACGGTGACATCTACAATAATAAGAGGTTTATTACCGGTGTTGATTACTTCAAATGTTGTATTTACAGGTCCGTTTTCTTCTTTAATAATACCGAAGTCATGTGATTTTTCAGGAAAAGTTGCTTGGGCGTATTTTTTATCGTTAGCAAAACCTGTACCAACTAAAAATATAATTGTAATTAGGAAAAAAAAGATATGTTTCATATATAATATGAGCCTTTTTGTTTTAAACGTATAATCTTAAAACACAAAAATACAAATAAAAGATTAGATTCGTTCTCATTTCATGAAATTTATGATAATAATACTTAATTGTGGTAATATATAAGTTTAAAAAAGGTTTAAGGGCTTAAATGTGTTTTATATGGAGAAAAAATACTAACTTTAGGTCGGAAATTTTAAAACTAACTATTATATGAAACTAAACATGAAAATGCTGGTTGCTCTATTTGTAGCAACGTTCTTTATGGGAACTACAGCACAGGCAGAAAATCCAAAACGTGAACTTCGTTCTGTGTGGTATACCACAGTGGGCAGTATGGATTGGCCTAAAACATTAGGAGTTGGAGCTGAAGCACAAGCTGCACAAAAGCAGGAAATGCGTGATTATCTTGACAAGATGAAGGCTCTGAATATTACTTCGGTATGTTTTCAAGTACGTAGTGAAAGTGATGCAATGTATAAGTCCGCTTATTGCCCTTGGTCTTCTTATCTTACCGGTGAACGTGGTTTGGAGCCGGGATGGGATCCATTGGCGTTTTGTGTTGAAGAATGCCATAAGCGTGGAATTGAATGTTGGGCATGGATGAATCCTTATCGTTGGTCAAGAAGTGGTTATAATAGATGGAACACCGAGCATGATAAGGAAATGAAACGTGACGGATGGTTATTGTCACATGATGGAAAATATATTACGCTAAATCCGGCATTGGATAAGTGTAGAAAACGTGTTGTTGATGTGTGTAAAGAAGTGGTGCAAAATTATGCTGTGGACGGAGTCTTGTTTGATGATTATTTTTATCCTAATTATATAGCTCAAGACAGTACAGCTGCTGATTATGCTCTTTATAATGCAACATCAAATGGTATGTCTATAGGAGATTGGCGTCGCGCGCATGTTAATCTTATGGTGAAAGAAGTTTATGAAATGATACAGTCACTTCGTCCTGATGTTAGATTTGGTATTTCACCTGCCGGTGTTGCCGGTAAAGCAGAAACATCGGGAGCACGTTATACTGCATTCAAGCCATGTGATGTAAAGGCTCCGGACTGGCAATATGCTACAATCTTCTCCGATCCACTTGCTTGGTATGAACAAAAGACAATAGACTTCTTATCTCCTCAAATCTATTGGGCAACTTGGCATAAAACAGCTCCATACGAACCTATTTGTGAGTATTGGAGCAATGTGGCAAATCATTTTGGTCGTCATTTTTATTCAAGCCATTCTATTGGTTCGGCAAATAAGCGTGTGAAAGGAGAACCACGTCGTAAAGGACCGGACCCTGCTGTATTTGGCGAATATGTAAAGCAAGTTGAAGCCAATCGTAAATACGATAAGAATAATGCTTCTGGATCTATTTATTTCAGTTCAAGAGGTCTTTACGGTCGTAATGAAGGTGATGCCGCTGTAGGTGACACTTTGATGAAATATTGCTATAATACTTTGGCTCTAAGTCCTGTTATTACATGGAAGAAGGCACCTAATTTGGGACAAGTGACAAATGCAACTGTTAAGAAAGGTATTTTGAGCTGGGATAAAGTTGAAAAGGGTAAATCTATTGTTAAATATACAATATATGCTATTCCTAACAAAGTTTCTTATGCAAAAGCTATGGCTGCCGATGGTGATGGAATAGATGCGAAATATTTGCTTGCGATTTCATACGACAATAAATATCAATTACCTAAAAAGAAACAAGGCAAACATTGGTACGCAATATGCGTGTACGACGGATACGGAAATGAGTTTACTCCTGTAAAAGTTAAGTACAAAGGAAAATAAAAAATCTTAAGCAATAAAAAAGCCCTTCAAAAAGGGCTTTTTTATTATTTAGAGAAAATGTCGCTGTCGGTTCGTCTTAGATGGATGAATGCCTCGGCATGCTTGCAGCGGAATTCTAATCCTCGAAAATGTTCCATCGGTGTGTGCCATCCATCGTATAGAGGTTCCATGTTTTGGCTTTTATGGCAACAGCATGCTTCTTTCTTTTGTTTGGCAACAGATGTAATATCTACATAGTCGGTAGGGGAGAATAATTGGGTTTGTGTTCCACTCATAACCTCAAAATAGTATAAATCAAAGTTATAACCAAGTCTGCGCCAAGCGTCATAAACAAGAAGTGAACACACTCTGTGATCGGGGTGTCCGTCAATAGGCCAATGCGTAAATACAATATCCGGTTTTTCATTTGCGATTAATTCACGCATTTCAACATATCTGGCTTTATTGATTTCGGTATCGCCATCAATTTGTGTCATAAAAATGGGACGTGCACCAAGTATTTTGCAGGCTTCTTCACCTTCTTTTACTCTTATTGTTGCAGTTTCGTCAAGCGATTTACCCTCGATTCCTCTTTGACCTTTTGTCATATACACTGAAACGACTTCATATCCGGATTGTTTTAACAGAATCATAGTTCCCCCACAACCGGTTTCAGGATCGTCCGGATGAGCTCCAATAATAAGAGCTTTTTTAGGAGATACTTTTTCTCCGTAAGTGTCAGAATTTTTAGCGACGATAGGTTGTGCTCCTAAAATAGCAGCTCCGGCAACAGCGGTACTTCCTATTTTTAACATTTTACGTCTATCCATAAGCAATAGTTTTGTGCAAGAATCAATACACAAAGATAAACATTTTGAGATTATATTTTTATAAATAAATTGAGAATTTTTCGAATAACTTGGAATAATGCTTTAGGAATGCTAATTTTATGGTATATTTCACTAATTAAAGACATTTATGCGTAAGTATATAGAGATTGAAAATCAAGAACGGGCAAGCCAAATATTGAATGGGCAAAAAGTTTTGGAAAGATATGCTTTTCAGTGTGTTGATTTTACCGAATTTATATTGGAAGTAGAAAATATCCATTTTCGGGATTGTCTTTTTATGGGGTGTAGATTTACAAAATCCATGCGATATAATCTGGATGGTTCTAATGTGGTTCTCACTTCATTGAACGTACCCTATAATGTTTTTAAAACATCTCTATATACCGCACAATCTTTATATGAAGGTTATGATAGGCTGAATGCCGATTCTATGAATTCTTGTTATGATACAAAGGTGTATAAACATTATCTTGAGACGGGGAAAAGTGCTACCGATGTTAATGAGACTCTGGCACGTACTCTTCATGACCATTCAATGAGTGAAGCTCTTCATGATTATTTATCGGGTTACAAAGAAAAAGATGTGGTTGCAATTATGGGAGGGCATGCATTACTGCGTTCCGATAACGTTTATCGTCAAATTGTAGAAATATCTAAAAGGCTTACCGAAGAAGGTAAACTTATGGTAAGTGGTGGAGGACCGGGAGCAATGGAAGCGACACATTTAGGTGCATGGATGGCTGGTAGGAGTATAGAAGAAGTAGATGAGGCAATAAAAAGATTGTTGTCGAGTCCAACTTTTAATGATCCGAATTGGCTTAGTTCGGCATTTGAGGTAATGGAAAGATTCCCGCAATCAAAATATGAGAGTTTGGGTATTCCCACTTGGCTTTATGGTCATGAACCTGCAACACCTTTTGCTACACACATTGCCAAATATTTTGAGAATTCTTTACGAGAGGACGGATTGCTTACCATTGCCAAAGGTGGTGTTATCTATACGCCGGGAAGTGCCGGAACTATGCAGGAAATTTTCCAAGATGCTGCGCAAAATCACTATCTTACATTTGGTTATGCAAGTCCTATGGTATTCCTTGATATAGATTATTGGACAAAACAAATGCCTGCATACACATTATTGGAACAGCTTCAAAGTAGAGGTAAATACAAAAATCTTATATTATCCATTACTGATTTCCCAAAAGAAATAGTACAATCAATTCTGGATTTCAAATAAAATGTGAATTTTGGGATTTATAGATTATTGATGTACCTTTGTGATGTTATGGACAACCAACAAGAAGAAACAGGATTGAAATTAAAAACCGCGAGAACTTTAAAATGGAATACTATTGATAAATTCTCGTCGCAGGTGCTATATGCTGTTACCGGTATAGTGCTTGCTAATGTTATATCAAAGGCAGAATTTGGTCTTGTGGGAGCAATATTGGTGTTTCAGGCATTTGCTTCATTGCTTGTAGATAGTGGATTTTCCACAGCTCTTATTCAGCGGAAGAACCCTACTGAGACCGATTATAGTACGGTCTTTTGGTTTAATATGGGTGTGAGTGTGATTCTTTATGTTGTTTTATGGCTATGTGCACCTTTTATTGACTCTGTTTTTCATGCAGAAGGACAACTTGTTCCGCTTGCTCGTGTGATGTTCCTCACATTCATTCTTAATGCTACTGCTATTGTGCAAATGAATAGATTGATGAAGCAGATGACAGTGAGAATGATAGCAATAAGCAATGTGATAGGGTTGATAGTGAGTGGAATAGTGGGAGTATGGCTTGCACTTGCCGGTTGGGGGGCATGGGCGATAGTATGGCAATCGATTGTGCTTGCCGGAGTAAAATCGGGTATTCTATGGTTTACTTCATCGTGGGTACCGTGTTTTACTTTCAGTATTGTTTCGTTACGATCTGTTTTTAGTGTGGGAGCCGGAGTTATGGCAAGTTCATTTCTCAACACTGTTTTTATGAATATCTACTCGTTTATTATTGGTGCTCATTATAACCTTGTTCAACTTGGTAATTATAGTCAAGCCGATAAATGGAGTAAGATGGGAGTGATGTCGCTTTCTCAAATATTTACGGCTTCATTTCTGCCAATACTTAGTGCAAAACAAGATGATAAACAGGAATTTGTTCGAATGATGGCTAAAACCAATCGTTTTACCGGTTATATAACATTTTTCTCAATGGGATTGTTGCTTGTGTGTTCTACACAGATTTTTCATATTTTTTTCGGGACAAAATGGGATAGTGCCATATTAATGTTTCAGTTGCTTGTAATTCGAGGAACTTTTACTGTGATAACAGTACTTTACAACAATTATATTATATCTTGTGGAGCATCAAGAAAATATGTTTACTCTGAAATAGTAAAAGATGTTTCCACTATTATTGCCATTGTAGTTACAATTCCGTTTGGAATTACGTGGCTTGTTGCAGGACAGGTTTTCGCAGGAATAGCATATTTCTTTTATGCTTTGTATTTGGTAGGAAAAGTTACCGGATATAGTCGTTGGGAATTAGTGAAAGACACTTTACCATATATTTTGCTAACAATTCTCTCGCTAATTCCTGCTATAGTTCTGTCTTGTTTTATTTCCAATGCATGGTTGCTCTTTGTTGCGCAAGTTTTAACGTCAGGAGTTATATATTTGTTGTTAAATAGGATGTTTAAATCTAAGATACAAGATGATGTTTTGGAATATATGTTGGGTGGTATACGACGAAAATTGAGAAAATCACCAACTAAAAATATTTCTTAATACCCACCAAGTAATATACATGAAAAGTAGTGAATAGATTACTTTTTTTGAATTTATTTTCTTCCAGAAATTATAATATTTTTTCTTAAGTATTTCTCCAAATACATAAGTACCTACAATGGGTATTGATATAACAAATATGGCATTGAAGCGTATAGCTTCAAGAAAATTCCCATTCAGTAAAGCATGCATGGCACGTTGCGAACCGCAACCAGGACATTTATATCCTGATACCATTAAAAATTGGCATTTTGGGAAAAAATTATGAATAGTAGGATCATAAAAGAGATAGGTGAGCAAAAAGGCAATGACCAACATTGTCACTATCATAGATATGATGATCTTTCTTATCACAGAACCTTTTGATTAGCTTATATAAATGGAGCCAATAAGAAGAACGGTAAGAATATAGAGCAAGCGAGAATAGCAAGAATCACACTCACAATACACATTATTCCAGCCCAATCACTGTATTTCTTAGCTGCAGCATATCCATTTTCCTCATATTTGGAACTTACCTGAGCAGCAAACACAATAGCGATGATTCCTGTAATTTGGCAACAGAATATAGTACATAGAATTGCCCAAATTAAATTGTTTGAAGGGCATGGACGTTCTTCGTCTTGATAAATATTTTTTGATTTGTGACGAGATTCACTTGATTTTACTGAATCTTCATGTCGATAAGAGTCGTAGTCTTCATTATCTTCATCATCATCAGGTATTTCGTCTGTTTTATTTTCAGTAACAGTAGATTTGTCGGTGTCTTCTAGTTGTTTATCAGTGTTAGAAGAGTCATCTTCATTTTCCTCAGATACATCTCCAAAAGTGGGCGGTTCTTCGTCAGTCTTGTCCCATAGAATAATATTTTTGAGGTCTTCAACATCTCTTGCGTAAGCCCAATCTTTCATACCTGCACACCACACGTATGTGGTAGGAGTTACATTATAATCTTTCATTTGGTCGATTTCCATCGGACCTTCCTGCAAACCATTTATTCTAATCCAAAACTTCATAACCTCAAATATTAAAATAGATAAAACAATTACTCTCATTTACGAAAGTAATAGCATTTACAATCACAAATATACAATAAAACAATGAATTATAGAACAAAAACATAATAATTCAAAAAAAGAACTGTCAATTGTATAATTAACAGTTCTTTAATATAATAATTAGTGTTTTTTAATCGATGAGGTCGAAGCCGGTGTACTTTTGGAGTACTTTGGGGACACGAATACCTTCTGGGGTTTGATTGTTTTCAAGAAGTGCAGCCATAATACGTGGTAATGCCAGTGCAGAGCCGTTTAATGTATGGCAAAGTACTGTTTTCTTGTCATCTCCACGATAGCGACATTTCAAGCGGTTGGCTTGATAACTTTCGAAATTGGATACAGAACTTACTTCCAACCAACGTTTTTGGGCACCACTCCATACCTCAAAATCGAATGTTATTGCTGAAGTGAAACTCATGTCACCACCACACAATCGTAAAATGTGCCAAGGTAATTCCAGTTTTTCCAGAAGACCTTGCACGTGGTCCTTCATTTCTTCTAGTGCAGCATAAGAACATTCGGGTTTTTCGATACGTACAATTTCGACTTTATCGAATTGATGTAAACGATTCAAGCCGCGTACATCTTTTCCATAAGAACCTGCTTCACGACGGAAACAAGCAGAGTATGCGCAGTTCTTCTTCGGAAGATCTTTTTGATCAAAAATTACGTCTCGATAGATATTGGTTACCGGAACTTCGGCGGTTGGGATGAGGTAAAGGTTATCAATACCACAATGATACATTTGTCCCTCTTTGTCGGGCAATTGACCGGTACCATAGCCAGAGGCTTCGTTTACGACATAGGGAGGTTGTACTTCCAAATATCCGGCTTTTCCTGCTTCGTCAAGGAAAAATTGGATAAGAGCTCGTTGAAGTCGTGCACCTTTACCAATATAAACAGGGAATCCAGCTCCTGTTATCTTTACACCAAGATCAAAATCGATAATGTTGTATTTTTTTGCCAAATCCCAATGAGGAAGTGCATTTTCCCCAAGTTCCAGCATTGAACCACCTTCTTTTTCTACAACATTATCTTCTGCTGTTTTCCCAAGTGGAACCATATCGCAAGGTATGTTAGGAATATTGAGAAGAATACCGGTTATTTCGTCTTCGGCTGCTTTTAATTCTTCATCTATAGCTTTGGTATTATCTTTCAGCTCTGCTACCTTAGCTTTTGCCAATTCAGCTTCTTCCTTTTTACCTTGTTTCATCAATGAACCAATAGCAGCAGCCATTTTATTTAGCTCTGCTGCTTGATTATCACGAGCTTGTTGACGATTACGACGCACCTTGTCAAGTTCAATAATGCGTTCTATTTGTTGGCGTGCATCGAAGTTCTTAACAGCAAGACGTTCGATTACCGCCTCAGGGTTTTCTTTAATTACAGCTAGTGTTAACATTTTGTAGATATGTATCTTTAGTTATTAAGCAATTCTTTTACTTTTGCCGAGATTGCACGACCTTCGGCTTTTCCTGAAAGTTGTTTAGATGCAACACCCATTACTTTACCCATGTCTTTAGCCGATGTTGCTCCTACTTGTGCTATTATTTCTTGAAGAGCTGTAGTTAGTTCTTCTTCAGAAAGTTGTTTTGGCAAATACTCTTCAATTATTGCAGCTTCATGCAACTCTGCTTCGGCAAGGTCTTGACGAGATTGTGACGAATAGATTTCGGCAGTTTCCTTGCGTTGTTTTACCATTTTTGCAAGAATTTTAAGAGCTGTATCGTCGGAAAGAGTTCCATCCGAACCCTTAGCAGTTTTTGCTTCAAGAAATTCTTTTTTTATTCCGCGTAAAGTCTCTAGGCGAGTGTGATCACGTGCGAGCATAGCTTTCTTGATGTCGCCGTTTACTGTTTCAAATAAATCCATAGTCTAAATCTCCTATATATGTTTTGTTTATTTTCGAGTTATTAATTATTCAACAAATGAAATAGTGCTTTGACTGCTTCTGTTAACAGAAGGAATCGTAGGTGGTATATTACTTGTTTCCTGTGCGTTACTTATAACGCTTTTCACTGTCTCTCTAAATCTTTGGTCTCGTCCGAAAGTTGGTGTACGTTCTATTAAGTCTACAACTTCGTCATTGTCGTAGTCATCTAAGGTAAGTACCATATATCGTGCTTTTGCCGCGTCTTGAGCCTGAGCCATGATTTTGTCTTGTCCATACTCATCCATAAGACGCCTTGTATTGTCATCCGGACTTGGTTCAACGAATACTTGTTTACCTGCTGATGGTTTTTTAGGAGAAACTTCATTGTTGAGAGTTACATTAAAGCCCGACGCAAGGATTGTTACTTTTACTTTTTCTCCCAATGATTCATCGAAAGCAACACCCCAAATTACATCAACCTCGGGAGCAAAATTGCACATGAATTCACGCATTTCATCTACCTCACTCATGACAAATTTGGTTTGTGCTTCTCGGGAGAAATATATATTTACAAGAATACGCTTAGAACCATAAACATCACGATTTTTCAATAGTGGTGAGTTTAGGGCGTCTTCAATAGCTTTAGTCATGCGTCGTTCTCCTTCACCGTAACCGGAGCTGATAATGGCAACACCACCGTTTTCCAATGTCGTTTTTACATCATTAAAGTCCAGATTGATACGACCTTCGCAAGTGATTAATTCAGAAATACTGCGTGCTGCGGTAGATAAAGTGTCGTCGGCTTTACCGAAAGCATTAAGGAAGTCCAGTTCACTATAAATTTCGGTAAGTCGTTCATTGTTGATTATAAGAAGGGCGTCCACATGCTTACTCATCTCTTCAGCTCCATTGAGAGCTTTGATGATTTTCTTTTCACCTTCGAAAAGAAAAGGTATAGTTACAATACCTATTGTAAGTACGTTATGTTCTTTGGCGATTTTTGCAACTACCGGTGCAGCTCCTGTTCCGGTTCCTCCACCCATACCGGCAGTGATAAATACCATCTTGGTTTCATCATCAAATAACTTTGCTATTTCTTCGGCACTTTCCTCGGCAGCTTGTCTTGCAACTTCCGGAATATTACCGGCTCCCAATCCTTTGGTAATGTTGGGACCGATAAGTACTTTTGTGGGTACTTTTGATCCATTTAGTGCTTGAAGGTCGGTGTTACACACGACGAAAGAAACACCTTTTATGTTTTGTTCATACATGTGATTGATAGCGTTATTTCCACCACCACCAACGCCAATTACTTTGATGATTTTCTTAAACTCCATTACATCCGAAAAACCCGGATCTACTGTTATATTATTAGGTATGAAGCTTTGTTCGTTGTTGCTCATATAAAATGTATTGTTTTATAATGATTTTCTGTTCTTAATTAAGCAGAAAACTCATAAAAGCCAATTTTCTGCAAAATTACATAGAAATCTGTTTATATTGTAACTTTATTGGGTAACAAATTTGATTTTAGATAATTCTAGTATGATTTCTGTGTTAGAAGTTATCATTTTCATCATCTTCATCACCTTCCTGAAAAATATTTTTAAATCCGTCAAGAAGTTTACTTAAGCGACCTTTGGTTTTCTTTTTGGCTTCATTCTTTTCATCATCATCGCTATCATTCTTTTGCTCATGATTTATCAATTCCGTTTTTTTAAGTTCCGGTACTGATGGTTTCTCTACTTTGGTTAAGCAACTGTATTCAGGAGCAATGATATCGGCTGCTTGTGTGGCAATTGCAACAGCTTGAATGTAAGAATCGGAATTTTTAGTTTTTTGATCTAGCAGATTCACATGAGATGGATAACTACCGCGTCTAACTTTGAGTTTAGTCGTCTTATCAAGAAGTTCAACGAATCCATTCAAATAAGATCCTCCTCCAATCACGATTATCCCTGAACTAAGTTCATCAGCCTTGATTCCTGCGAAGTTTAGTTGTTCGTTAATGTTTGCGACAATTTCTCCACTACGGGCTACAACATACTTGGACACATCGGCAACAGTAATCCCTTCTACTTGAATAGAATTGCTTGTTGTTTCGTTTGCCATTGCATTACCGATAGATTGTTTTAATTCTTCAGCCTTATCTTCCAATAAATTAAGACTCATGATATCGCGTGTGATATTACGCCCCCCTAAAGGTAAAGTGGCAAGATAAATAAGTGCATCGTTTTTGTAAATTGAAATTGTTGTAGTTTCGGAACCAAAATCTATAAGCATACAGCCAAGTTGTCTTTCATCATAAGATAAAATATTGTTGGCAACAGCTAGCGGAGTGATAATAATATCATTAACTTTTATGTTTGGATCAATGACACGATGTAAATTGGTTTTTAATGTGGATTTTCCTATTATGGTATTTAGTGTAGCTGATATATCGGAGCCAAAAGTTCCAACAGGTTTTTTTATTTCCACATTGTCAACTAAAAATTTGCGAGGAACAATATCAAGAACGTCAAATCCCTTTATGGATACTTGACGACCTTCTTGTATTAAAGAATTTATTGTTTCTTGAGTGATAGCAGTTTCCACGTCAAGATGCCTATTGACTTGAGTTGTGAAATTTCTAACAGAACGTCCGGCAAGATTTAAGTAAATACTACTTATCTTGGCGTCATTCATGTGACTCTCCAATTTGCGAATGACTTCACCAATGTAATGTTTTGTTTCTTCAACGTTTTTAATACATCCGTAACGTACGCATTCATTAGTTTTTATTTCCTCCACAGTAAGTATAGATATATTACCTTGTGGATTTTCTTTCATTGCGACAACACCTACAATTTTTGAGCTTCCTATTTCAATCGCAACGATATATTGTTTATTTTCCATAATAGTATATAGTGTGATAAGTAGTTACTGTTTTAGTTTGTTTTCTTTTTACCAAAAGCTTTTGCTACAGTTTCTGTTACATTGGCTTTGGGCTTTTCTTTTTTATGGTTGTCAACAACATCTTTTGTCTTTTCCGATGTTATAATTTGTTTTTTCTGTATTGTGTCATTTTGCGGTGTGAAAGAACCTGTATTTGGTATATCTTTTCCCAAAGTAGCAGGGTCGTTTAAACCTTGAATCATAATGGATTCAATAGGAGGAGCTGTCTCTTCTTCTTCGGGATTGTATAAGATTTCCTTTTTCAATTTTTTAGTTCGTCGACTTGCAACAACTTGATGATTCCATTTTAATGTAATGGTGTCATAGGTCAGCCAGCCCTTAACCGGCATTACCTCTCGATAGAATTTCTTTAATTTTGCAAATTTGTTTTCGATGCCTTGGTTATTACCAAAGTTAATGACATGCCCATATATGCATGGTACAACAATTATATTATTGGAGTCTTTCACGGCATACATGGTAATCAAGTCACGTAACGCCTTATCTTTTTGTACATATTCGGCAATAGGACGTACCATAAGTGCGTCGGCATGATTTACAAAATTTCCACTGACGATAGGTACATCGGCATGAAAACGACTTGAAGCATTCATGCGTTTTCCGTTTTTATTGAGGTAATATGATTCTTCTCCATCAAAAACGCGAATAACCGGAATCAATTGTGTAACGGTAATATACATATTGTTATTTTCCAGAATTACGCATTCTGTGTTTTCAATATATTCGGATGAGTTGAGTTGTTGCTCAATTTTATCGGTGTTAATCTGGGATATAGCTAAACCTTCAGGATTTAGTCCTGAAGAATTCAGCATGTTTATAATACTCCCTTTTGTAACAAAAGCAACGCTGTCGGTATTAACAATATCAATAAACATGTGACGACATTTATCGGAAGTAGCTTGTATGTTAGTCCATACTATACCTACCCCCAATGCCGCTATTGCTACAATAAGCAAAACATATTTAAGAAATCCGAGAATCTTTTTTAGCATTGTTGCTTCAATGTATTACATATTTCGGGCAGATAATCGCATATGTCACCTGCACCTACGGTCAATAAAATCTCAAAGTTATGATTTTTTATTTTGTCTATCAAAAATTTTTTCTCACAAATGCTTTTATTCTTGCATTTTATGTCTTTTAAAATAATATCCGAACTTACTCCCGGTATAGGAAGTTCACGAGCAGGATATATTTCGGTAAGCCATACTTCATCAGCCATGGAAAGTGCTTCTGCAAATTCCGGCGCAAAATCACGAGTGCGAGAGTATAGGTGAGGTTGAAAGATTACGCTTAATTTATGTGTCGGGAATAGGGCTTTTACACTTTTTATGCTGGCACGAAGTTCGTCGGGATGATGGGCGTAATCGTCTATAACAACCGGAAATCCCGGTTCTTTCAACCAAAACTCGAAACGACGTTTTGCCCCTTGGAATGTGGCAATACCATTCTTAATTTCGTCATCGGGAGTGCCAATAATCCAGCATGCTGCCATTGATGCTATGGCGTTGTCGATATTTATATCAACAGGAACACCTAAAGAAATGTCTTTTATGCTTCCGTTAGGGTGAATAAAATCAAAAATAATATTACCATTACTTATTCTGATATTTTCGGCATGGAAGTCTCCTTCGTTACGAGAATATGTATATGTTTTTACTCCTTTAGTCTGTCTTGGCTTTAATTTTAACCCTGTGTGGATAATCAAATATCCGTCCTCTCTAATAAGAGATGTGAAGTGTGCAAAACTTTCCAGATAGGCTTCTTCTGTACCATATATATCCAAATGGTCGGGGTCGGTGGCTGTTATTACAGCAAGATAAGGTTTTAACCAATGGAATGATCGGTCGAATTCATCGGCTTCAATTACAGAAAACTCTGTTCCGGGTGATAATAAGAGGTTGCTGTTATATGGTTTCAATACCCCTCCAAGAAAAGCATTACAGCCTAGTGATGAATTGTGTAAAATGTGTCCGGTCATGCTTGATGTGGTTGTTTTACCGTGAGTTCCGGCAAAACAAAGTCCTTTAGAACTATTGGTTATCAATCCTAACACTTGTGCTCGTTTCATTATTGTGAAACCATTATCACGAAAATAACGAAATCCTTCATGAGTAGTCGGAACAGCAGGAGTATAAACGACTAGAGTAGTCTCTTTGTTACGACAATAATCAGGAATGAGGTTTTCATACTCTTCGTAAACAATTTCTACTCCTTCTTTTACAAGATTGTGCGTCAATTCAGTTGCCGTGCGATCATATCCTGCAACCTTTTTACCTAATGACAAAAAATATCGTTCCAGCGCAGCCATTCCTATTCCTCCTGCACCTATAAAATATATGGAGTTATATCTGGTAATCATCGTTAATTATATTTCTTAATTATTTCGAATACTTTATCTACTATATGCTCGGCAGCATTATGTAAAGCCATTCTTGATATATTTTCAGAAAGAGAAGATAATATTTCTTCGTTATTTACGGTCTCAATAATAGTCTTTACCAATTTCTCGGTACATTCGGCATCCGATACCATTATAGCTGCTTTACGATTGACAAGAGCTAATGCATTCTTTGTTTGATGGTCTTCGGCAACATTGGGTGATGGAACAAGTATGCAGGGTTTACCAAGTAATTGTAATTCCGAAATAGAACTTGCTCCGGCTCTTGACACAACTAAATTGGCAGCACGATAGGCTATATCCATATCATTAACAAAAGCCATTTGTTTTACATTTTTTGCAGAGGACTCAGCTAATGCTTTTTTACAACTTTCGTCATAAAATTTACCGCTTTGCCATATAAGTTGAATGTTATCTTCTTTTGCAAGTTGTTCAAGACCTTCTATTATGCTATTGTTAATTGTACGTGCACCAAGACTTCCTCCTATTACAAGAACAGTAAGTTTGTTGCTGTCAAGTCCATATTTTATTTTTGCCTCATTTTGTGTTAGCGTACAGTTTAAAATAGAATTTCTTACTGGATTTCCTGTTAAAACTATTTTATCGGCGGGGAAGAAACGTTCCATTCCTTCGTATGCAACACAAGCCGCTTCAACTTTTTCTGCAAGTAGTTTGTTGGTTACACCTGCATAGGAATTTTGCTCTTGGATAAGAGTAGGTATTCCTTTTTTTTGTGCAGCCTTCAACATAGGACCACTTGCAAATCCTCCCACTCCGATAGCTATATCCGGTTGAAATTCTTTTAGTATATTTTTTGCAAGATTCATACTCTTGAATAAACGAAATAGGACCTTGAAATTTTTCAAAAGATTTTTACGATCGAATCCACTTATCGGTAGCCCGATGATTTTATATCCTGCAGCTGGAACTTTTTCCATTTCCATGCGATTTTCTGCTCCAACAAAAAGAATATTACTTTCAGGAGAACGATGTTTTATTTCACCTGCAATAGCTAGTGCAGGAAAGATGTGACCGCCTGTGCCTCCACCGCTTATGAGTATGTTATATTTGTCTTTCTTCATAGCTCAAGCTACTTAATTAGATTGATATGGATTTGATGCTCGAAGATCCTCCGGAAGTTCACTTATTTCGGCTTTCACTTCTTTGCTCTTATTGTTTTGTACGGCATATCGACTTACACTGAGCATAACTCCAAAAGCCATACTTATTATGAATATTGATGTACCACCCATTGAAATTAGGGGTAAAGGTTGACCTGAAACAGGAAAGAATCCTGTATTTATTCCCATGTGGAATAGTGCTTGTAGTGTAATCATTACAGCCATTCCCATAATAAGTAGAGCAGGAAAAGCTCGAGAGCATTTTTTTGCTATCATACCTGCCCGCGCAAGTAAAAACAAAAATAACAGAAGAACAAAGATTCCACCTATAAACCCGAGTTCTTCGATTATAATAGAATAGATATAATCGGAAAAAGCCAAAGGTAATCTACTGCACTCTCTAGAATTACCGGGACCTACTCCGGTTATTCCACCATGTGCTTGAGCAATGCGAGAGTACATCTCCTGACTATTTTTACTGTTCATTTCTTGATAAACCAAACTGTCACTGGCAAAATGTCTCTTGATACGTTGTTCCCAAGTGGCATCACGACCTGCTCTATCTTCTTTTTCTTCAACAATGATTTGTTCACTGTTTTCAGCATACATTTCTACTTGCTGAAGGTTTTCTTCTTTACTTTCATTTAATTCTTTTATGTAAAAGAACATTCCTCCAGCTATGGCGTAAGTGAGAATTACAATAAATATTTTTTTCCATTGTACACCACCTATAAGCATCATGGAAAAAGATATGCCCATCAGCAATAATGTATTGGTAAGTCCTTGCATGAAGATGAAAGCACAATACACAATAACGGCAACAGCACAAAGGGTAACACCGAGATTAGTTACTCCTTTAGGCATTTGATTTTTAGCCGTGAACCATGCTATAAGAGTAACAATGGATAATTTTGCCATTTCAGCCGGTTGTACAGAGAAACCAAGACCCGGTAAGGTAAATGAACGTTTTGCACCATTAATATAATCACCGACCAACAATACTATTATCATAGAAAGTACTGTGAATAGGGCAAATAAAACAATCCACGGCGCAAATTTTTTATAATCGGTTTTTTGTATAAAAAAAAGTAAAACAAACCCACAAAACAGCATAGCGATATGTTTTATAATAGGTTTGTACATATCAAGTCCTGCTCCGGAAATTTCTTGGCTTGACGCACTGAAACATTCAATAAACGAAATCAGGATAAGTGATATGTAGATACCCCAAATAAAGGGGTCTCCTTTTTTTGATTTTTCATCGATTGTTATGGCTTTTGTATTTACATCTTCTGTTGCCATAAGTAATAATGGGTATTTTATTTGTATTATTTATTTTTTAGACAATGAACTTGATATTTGAATTGTTCTCCTCTATCCTCATAACTTTTGAACAAATCGAAACTTGCACAACATGGAGATAATAGAACGACATCACCCGGTTGAGCAATGGCATGGCACTTTTCTACTGCTTCCTGCATACTTCCTGCGTCGGTTATGATGGGGACTTTCCCATCAAAGAATTTATGCAATTTAGTGTTGTCAACACCAAGGCATACGATTGCTTTCACTTTGTTTTTAACAAATTGTTCTATTTCTGTGTAATCATTACCTTTGTCTTTACCTCCAAGTATAAGAACAGTTGGAGCTTGCATACTTTCAAGAGCATACCAACAAGAGTTTACATTTGTGGCTTTTGAATCATTGATGTATTTTACACCGTTTATGGTTGATACATATTCAAGACGGTGTTCAACTGCTTCAAAATCTTCAAGGGCTTTACGTATCACATCTTTCTTTATATCAAGAATACTTGCTGACAGACCTGCTGCCATGGAGTTATAAAGATTGTGCAAGCCTTTAAGTGCCAATTCCTCTTTAGGAACTTCTATGTACTCATTTGAGGAATCGATAACCAACTCTCCATCTTCAAGATAAGCTTTTGTGTCAATGTTATGTTGTTCAGAAAAAGGAAACATGCGAGCTTCAATCTTTAGATTTTTTAGCTGTGCTGCAATGATTGGGTCATCTTGCCAAAAGATGAAAGAATCTTCTTCTGTTTGATTTCTGATGATACGGAACTTGGCAGCAACGTAATTTTCCATTTTATAATCATAACGGTCAAGATGATCGGGGGTGATATTCATTAACACAGCAATATTTGCTTTAAATTCATACATGTTATCAAGTTGAAAACTGCTCAATTCTATAACATATACGTCATGTTTTTCCGTTGCTACTTGATAAGCAAGACTTTTCCCCACATTTCCGGCAAGTCCCACATTAAGACCGGCTTCTTGTAAAATGTGGTATGTAAGTAAAGTGGTGGTAGTTTTTCCATTACTACCGGTTATACACACCATTTTTGCGTCGGTGTATCTTCCTGCAAATTCAATTTCAGATATAATCGGAATATTTTTGCTTATAATCTTCTTTATAATAGGGGCATTGTCCGGTATGCCGGGGCTTTTCACGACTTCATCTGCCATGAGTATCTTTTCTTCGGTGTGGTGTCCTTCTTCCCAGCTTACTTGAAATTCATCTAATTTAGTTTTGTATTTAGGGGCAATTTTACCCATATCACTCAACCATACATCAAATCCTTTTACTTGTGCAAGAATTGCTGCGCCGGAACCACTTTCTCCGGCTCCTAACACTACGATACGTTTCTTTTCCATTATCGTATTTTTAAAGTTACAAATGTTAATACTGCGAGGAAGATTGCTATAATGAAGAATCTCATAACAATCTTTGACTCCGGAATAGCGTTGAAAGGTTTTTTTAGTAATACATGACTTTCTACAGTTCCTTGTGTTTGGAAATGGTGGTGGAGTGGAGTCATTTTAAAAATGCGTCGTCCTTCACCATATTTTTTCTTTGTATGTTTAAAATAAGAAACTTGAAGCACTACCGATAAATTTTCTATCACAAAGATACCGCAAAGAATGGGTATAAGTAATTCTTTTCTTATAAGAATGGCAAAGACTGCAATTATACCTCCTAAGGTAAGACTTCCAGTATCACCCATGAATACTTGTGCAGGATAAGAGTTGTACCAAAGGAAACCTATGGTTGCTCCAATGAAGGCGGCTGCATATACCACTAATTCTTCACTGCCCGGTATGTACATTATATTAAGGTAAGAGGAATATATGACATTACCTCCAAGATAACACATTATAGCAAGTGAGGTTCCTATGATTGCCGAAACTCCTGTTGCAAGTCCATCTACTCCATCTGTAAGGTTTGCTCCATTACTTACGGCTGTAATAACGAATATTGTTATTAGGATAAACACAATCCAACCGCCGGTTTGAGCATGTTTTCCCATCCATTTTGTAAGATAAGCATAGTCAAAATTATTGTTTTTTACAAATGGTATTGTTGTTTGGGTAGATTTTATGTTCTCTGCTTTGTGCTCTATCACAATTTCATGACTGTTATGGTTGATAACTTCAACATTTTCTCGCATAACGATATTCGGACTTAAATACATTGTAAGTCCTACAATAATACCAAGTCCTACTTGTCCTATGACTTTAAATTTTCCTTTTAATCCGTCTTTGTCATGATGAGCTACCTTTATGTAATCATCGGCAAATCCCAAAGCTCCAAGCCAAATGGTTGAGATTATCATGAGTATTAAATAAATATTCTCAAGTTTACCCAATAAAAGACAAGGTACAAGTATGGATATAATTATGATTATACCTCCCATAGTAGGTGTCCCTTTCTTGCTTAATTGTCCTTCAAGTCCCAAGTCACGTACAATTTCACCCACTTGCATGAGTTGAAGTTTCTCAATTATACGTTTGCCTATCACCATGGAGATGAAAAGAGATAGAATTAAAGCTGCTCCGGAACGGAATGATATATAACTCATCAGTCTTGCTCCCGGAATATCATATTCTGATAATATTTCTGCTAAATAATAAAACATATGCAGGGGTTATTTTTCATTGTTAAAAATATCAATTAAAACTTCTTTATCATCAAAATGGTATTTAACACCATTTATCTCCTGATAATTTTCGTGTCCTTTTCCTGCCACAAGTACTACATCTCCCGGTTGTGCCAGTATAGTAGCTGTGCGAATGGCTTCTTTTCGGTTTGTTATTTTAAGAACTTTAGATTTCGTATCCTTATCAAGACCTTCTTCCATATCATGCAGAATATCTTCCGGGTCTTCATTTCTAGGATTGTCGGAAGTGAGAATTACTCGATTGCTACGTATTGCTGCTTCTCGTGCCATGATAGGGCGTTTACCTTTATCCCTATTTCCTCCGGCACCCACTACTGTAATGATGTTTCCTTTATTTCCTATCACTTCTTTTATTGAACTTAATACATTGACAAGTGCGTCGGGGGTGTGAGCATAATCCACAATGGCAGTATAACCGCGTGGAGATATGAGTGTCTGGAATCTTCCCGCAACAGGTACAAGCTTTGTCATTGCAACTAGTACTTCTTCAGAGTTGAAACCTAATTGAATTGCTGTTCCATATACAGCAAGCAGATTATATGCGTTGAATCGTCCGGTGAACATAACCTCTATATCATTGTTGTTAATGCTCAAAGAAGTTCCGTTAAGACGACTTTCGATAATCTTACATTTATAGTCAGCTACATTTTGGAGTGAATATGTCAGTTTTTTTGCTTTCGTGTTTTGTAACATATAAGCTCCGGCTTTATCATCACAATTTACAAGTGCAAATGCATGGGATGGTAACATGTCAAAAAACATTTTCTTCGCATTCATGTAATTTGTGACAGTCTTGTGATAGTCAAGATGGTCTCGGGTAAGATTTGTGAAAACAGCACCCTTAAATGTGAGACCGTCAATGCGATGTTGACTGCATGAATGAGAACTTACCTCCATAAAAGCATATTCACATCCGGCTTCAACCATTTCACTTAACATCTTATTAAGAGAAAGCGGATCGGGGGTTGTTTGAAGAGCCGGAATGGTTTGTTTATCAATAATGTTGCATACTGTAGAAAGTAGCCCTGCTTTATGTCCTAGAAGTTGCATGGTTTCATAAAGTAGAGTTGCTGTTGTGGTCTTTCCGTTGGTTCCTGTTATCCCGACAAGTTTCAAATTATTAGAAGGAAAATTATACCACCATGCTGCTATATGTGAAAGTGCAATAGAACTGTTTTCAACAATAATATAGCACACATTAGGATTTATTTCTTGAGGAAGAACTTCGCATACAATAATATTTGCTCCTTTATCTATAACATCAGGGATAAAGGCGTGAGCATCAATATTCACTCCATTTATGGCAACAAATAATGCACCTTTCGAAATCTTTCGAGAATCACATGTGACATCGTAAACTATTTTATCGGTAGAGCCTACTGTTTTTAAAACCGGAGTGGAAACGAGAAGTCCTGTTAAATCTTTTTTCATATCAATTAATGTCTCAATGTGAGATTTATAAGTTGTCCGTTAGTATATTCGCTACCGGCAGGAATACTTTGTGCTACAACGTATCCTATACCGTTTAGCCTTGTTGAAAGTCCGTTATTTTCAAGGATTGAAACAGCTTCTTTTGCCGAAAGTCCTATAACACTTGGCACTTTGCCGGTTTCTGTTTGTTTGGGAGTAACAAAACTGTTGCTCTTATTTATGCCTAATTCCGCTAAATTATTGTTATTTGGCTTTTTTTTGCTGGCATAAAATGTTGTGGTTTTTACAGCCTTATCATTATTGACCGTGTAATCGGAACTATTACCCAACAACCCTCGTGAATACATTCGCAATGCTGTGTTCATGAGTACTGTTCCACTACTACGAGCCGCCCCTCTGTTTGCTCCACTCATGAGTACCATACATGTATATTGTGGGTTTTCGTATGGGAAAAAACCGCAAAAAGCCAAACGTTTTTTATTCGTATATAGAACTTTTCTAGCAGCAGGGTCATATTCGGTAACATAGCAAGTTCCGGTTTTACCTGCAATTTCAACATATTCATTTTGTAAAGCTCGTGCAGTACACGGAGCTTTCCACACGACATCATGTAGCATTGTACGTAATTTTGCCGCATTTTCGGGAGAACATACCTGTTCACGAATATAAGACTCGGGTACAATTGAGTCTATCTCTCCATTATATATAAATTTGTCTACGAGTCTGGGTCTTATGTATTTGCCGTCGTTTGCAATTGCATTGTATATGGCTAGAGTACTCATAGGCGGAATTTGTGTCGCATATCCATAAGCCATACGTGATAGTGCGATTCTATCCCAATTCTTGTTACCAAGGCTGTCTATTCTTGGAATACGTTCTCCTGCAATTCCTGTGTTAAGGGGTTCAAAAAAGCCCATTTCTTTCAATCGTGAGTAGAATTTACCGGGATTGCTTTCATATTTACTTAAAATAATTTTTGCCATACCGATATTGGAGGATGCTCCGATTACTTGTCTTATCGGCATGGAGGCGACTCCGTGAGAATCGGTGATAGGACGTCCTCCTGCATAAGCATAAGAATAACCTGTAGTAATTATTTTGTCAATATCATTTACTATTCCATCCTCTAAAGCCACCATCATGGAAATGGGCTTCATAACCGAACCGGGTTCGTATCCTAGCACAGCATTATTACGTCCCTCTATGAAATCATGAACTCTATTATTCCACTCTAAATTGGATATTGCTTTAATTTTACCTGTTTTTACTTCCATAAGGATTGCTGTACCCCAGTCGGCTTCACTTTCTTGACACATTTTGTAGAGTTCATCTTCAAGTATATCCTGCAAGTCAATGTCAATTGTGGTTACTATGTCATATCCTTTTTTTGCGGGAGTTTTTTCCCAATTAACAATTGTGCTGGTGAGTTGTTCTTTTTTAGTTTCTCCGGGAATACCGTATAGGAGTGAATCTAATGCTCGTTCCAAACCATTTATCCCTCGACGTGTTTTTGATGTACGACTTTCAGCCACAATACCGATACTACGTGATGCCATAGAACCGAAAGGTTTACATCTACGGGTATATGTTTCATAAGTAAAACCTGTTTTATTCTTTTTTTCTCTCAAATAAGGAAATCTTTTAAGGCGCATATATTCTCCATGTGTAAGTGCTGTGAAAAGTACATGGGAACGGTCTCGAAATTTTGCTGTATCTCTTTTTGTGTTTTTATTTTGTCTTTTGCGGTCAAGAGTGCGTTTATCAAATCCGTAAAACTTAGCCTTAAGTTCAGCTTTCCATTGTTTGGCAGTTTTTTTTGAACCACGTTCACGACCAAAAGAAGCTAAACTATCGCATAACTCATCTATGTACTGTATAAGACGAGTTTCCTTAATTCCTTCTGTTCCCCAATCTATTTTTGCTTTGTAGAAATGTAGATTTGCGGCTAGTATAGAGCCGTCATCAGCAAGAATCTTGCCACGTTCAGGTTCTATTGTATCGGTTTTTGATAAAATTTTAGAAGCTTTTTCGTTCCATTTGTCTGCATGGATTACAGTGGTTTTGAGCATAGCGTAAATGATTCCCCCTGCAACTAACAGGATGAAGAAACTAATCAACCCATATCGGTTGAGAATATAACTTTTATTTTTTTGTTTCTTTTTTGTTTTCATTTCCCTGCGAGTTTGTATGGTGGTTGCTCAGCTTGTACCAAGTTGAGTTTCATAGAGTCAACCAAAGATTTCATTTTGGCTTCTCTGATTTGAGATTTAAAATCGGCACTATATTTCACGCAATCGGTTTTTGCATTATTCAAGTCTTTTTTTAGAACAATTATTTTTTCCTTACGCAATTGGCAAGTATATTTTGTGGAAATATAGATAAATGCAATAACAAGAATAAGAGCAATTGTTACCCAATGTTTTAAGAAAAAGTCGGATGAAACGATTCTTCCCTGAAAAATTCGTTTAAATATATTATCATTCTTGTCTTTTATCGATTTTGCCATTGTATCTGCGATTTAGTGCTGATTGTGATTAAAGTTTTTCTGCTATTCTTAATTTTGCGCTTCTTGCTCGTGGATTTTGTTCTACTTCTTCATTGGAAGCAACAATCACTTTATTATTTATTAATTTGAAAGGTGAATTTATTTTACCAAAGAAGTCTTTTTCTAAATTACCTTCAATGTTCCCACTTTTTAAGAAATTCTTCACCAACCTATCTTCAAGTGAGTGGTATGTAAGTATTACAATCCTTCCTCCCGGCTTCAGTACTTTTGTTGTTTGGTTGAGTAATGATTTTAGAACATCAATTTCGTTGTTTACTTCAATTCTCAATGCTTGAAATACTTGAGCCAATTCCTTTTTTTCTTGCGCAGGCTTGATGAAAGGTCTCACTATATCCAATAACTCTCCTGTTGTGTTAATGGACTTGTTTTGTCTGAATTTTACTATTGCGTTTGCTAATTTACGAGAGGTTTTTAATTCTCCGTACAAATAAAATATTTGAGATAATTGTTCTTCGCTGTAATTAGCAAGAATCCATCGTGCGTCTTTCCCTCCTCTTTGATTCATTCTCATATCCAAGGTTCCATCCAAGCGGAATGAGAATCCTCTGTCACTTTCGTCAAAATGATGAAATGAGACTCCTAAATCGGCAAGGATACCATCAACTTGCTTTACGTTGTAGAAACGCATGAAATTTGTGATATAAGCGAAATTGCTGTAAACGAATGTAAATCGGGGATCGTTTATGGCATTAACCATTGCGTCTTGGTCTTGATCAAATCCATATAAATGACCAGTTTTCCCAAGTTTACTGATTATTGCCCGAGAGTGTCCTCCGCCTCCAAAAGTGGCATCCACATAAACACCATCAGGACTGATTGACAACCCTTCAATACATTCATTCAATAAAGCCGGAATATGATAAACATTTTCACTCATGTTTGATCTTGATTTACAGCAAAGTATTAATAAAAATCAGAAGTTTTTTCGCTTGTTTTATAAAAACCCATTGTAAAAGCTCTTATTTTGCTGTAAAGTTAGATATTATTTTGCGAAATTTACAAATCCAAACTTGCTTTTTTATACATTATTATAAAAAAGTTATTAACAACCTGAAAACAGCTTGCTCTTGTTTGCAATTGTAAATAAAAACAGCAGTAATTTCAGTTATGAATTACGAAGTATTTTTATAAGTTCGTCCATACCTTCTGTTGCTTTCTTTGGTATGACAGTTATACCCCTGTCATTGGGGACTTTTGCGGGATTGGGGTCAATATAATAAATTGGTACTCCGGGGCGAACATAATACAACAGGCTTGCCGCAGGGTAAACCGCTAATGATGTGCCTATTACAACGAAAATATCGGCTTCTCTGGTCCATTCTACTGCAGATTCGAAATTGGGTACATCTTCTTGAAAGAAAACGATGTGCGGGCGCACGGGATCGCCATAAGGGTCACGAGTATCGACCGTTGTATGTAAGTTTGGCTCTTTTAGCTCATAAATTCTTTCAGGGTGTGTCATGGAACGTATTTTCATGAGTTCACCGTGAAGATGAAGCACTTTGGATGAGCCTGCTTTTTCGTGAAGATTATCCACATTTTGGGTGATGATTTGCACGTCAAAGTCTTTTTCCAAATCCTTGAGAATGAGATGAGCATTATTGGGCTTGACTTTTACCAATTGTTCGCGCCTCATATTGTAGAAATGGTGAACCAAAGCCGGATCCTCGCGAAATCCATCGGCACTTGCTACTTTCATAACGGGGTAGTTTTCCCATAATCCACCGGCGTCACGAAAAGTTGTCACTCCGCTTTCTGCACTGATACCTGCCCCCGAAGAAATTACTAGTTTTTTCATTACTACAAAATTTAAATTAGGTTGGTAAACTATTTTATTGGTTGATTTGTTGTGTAAAAAGATGTTTATACATCAAAAAAATCAACTTTATTGACAAATTTAATATTTTTTATTCAAAATATAGCAATCAACAAATTAATTAAATCTACCTTTGTAACTTGATTTTCAATTTGAATTAATTTTAATAAGAAAATAAAGTATAGAATATGGATAAATTAAGTTATGCTTTGGGTTTAAGCATGGGAAATAATTTTCAGCGTTCAGGGGTAAGAAAACTAAATGCTGAAGATTTTTCGGCTGCATTAAAAACTGTATATGGAGAAGGTGAAATGCTTATGACCTATGACGAAGCAAAACAAATTGTAAACGATTATTTTACTCAACTAGAAGAAGATACTCGATTGGCTAACAAAAAAGCTTGTGAAGTGTATCTTGCGGAAAATGCAAAGCGTCCTGAAGTAAAAGTTACTGAATCGGGTTTACAATATCAAATTGTCAAGGAAGGAGAAGGAGAATCTCCTAAAGCAACCGATACCGTACGTGTTCATTATACAGGTTGTTTAATCGACGGTAAGGTGTTCGATAGTTCTGTTCAGCGTGGCGAACCGGCTGTATTTGGTGTAAATCAAGTGATTCCGGGATGGGTTGAAGCTTTGCAAATGATGAAACCGGGTGCTGAATGGAGGCTGTTTATTCCTGCCAATCTGGCTTATGGCTCAAATGGTGCAGGTCCACTTATAGGTCCTGATACCGCTTTGATTTTTGATGTACAATTGATTGAAATCGTGAAATAATAAATAATTTATATAAAACAAGAAATTAAATTGATTATGAAAAAGTTATTTTTAATTGCAACAGTTGCGCTAGGACTTGGCTCTATGGCTAGCTGTAATAGTAATTGTAAGGTTGAAGCCGATCCTCAAGTTGATACTTTAGCTGCTTGTCTTGGAGAAATGTATGGCTACGGTGTTGCCGGACAAATGCAAAGCATGAATGATTCTACCTTTGATAAAAGAGAATTTGTGGCAGGTCTTCAAATGATGCTTAAAATGGATGATTCCAAGTCTAGTTATGTACAGGGCGTTCAAATGGGTGCTCAAATAAAGGGTATGTTTGAACAAATGAAAGAACGTGAAAAAGTTGATGTTAATGCAAAGAAATGGCTTGCTTCATTCAAGAAAGCGTTCATGAGTGATTCATTACAAGATCCTTCAAAATATCAAGTTGAAGTAATGCGCTTGGTTCGTGAATTATCTAATAAGGCTAAAGCTCAAGATCCAAAGGCTATTGCAAACAAAAAAATGGAAGAAAAATATATAGCCGATTCTTTGGCAAACAATCCTGACGTAAAGAAATCGAAAGGTGGCGTTTATTATAAAGTTGTTAAGGAAGGTAATGGTAAAACATTTTCAGAAAATGATCGCATTGCAGTAAAATACACAGGTCGTCATCTAAATGGTGAAGAATTTGATAGCAGTAAAGAAAATACAATAGCCATGTCTACAAGAGGCGTAATCAAGGGTATGGGAGAAATGTTCCAATTGATGAGTCCCGGTGCTGTTTACACTTTGTATATACCTGCTGAATTGGCTTATGGTGTAAACGGAAGTGGCCCTATTGGTCCTAATGAAATGCTTATCTTTGACGTAGAAACAGTAGGTCTTGAAGAAGCTAAGAAATAAGAAATGATATTTTAAGTATTGAGGTCTGATTTCATCTATGTATGAAGTCAGACTTTTTTATATGTTTCAAAATGCTGTTATTTGTTACGGTGTATTGGTTGGTGTGGTGAAAAACAAGGTGAATATTTTAAAAAAAAATACGTAAAATAATGACAAAATGACAAAATGTTGTTTGTTTTTCTGAAAAAAGCTATATATTTGCAATAAAACAATAACTATAATACTCATGGAAAGGATTGATAATCTTGATAGAAAAATCTTAGAGATAATAATGAAAAACGCCCGCATTCCGTCAAAGGATGTTGCTGTTGAGTGTGGTGTGTCTCGTGCTGCAATTCATCAACGCATACAGCGTATGATAGACTTGGATGTAATAACCGGTTCCGGTTATCATGTGAATCCTAAGATATTGGGATATTCTACATGTACTTATGTAGGCGTAAGTTTGGAAAAGGGGTCGATGTATCGGCAGGCTGTGGCTGCACTAGAACAGATCCCTGAAGTAGTGGAATGTCACTTTACTACAGGACCTTATACTATGCTTATAAGGTTATATGCTCGCGACAATCAACACCTTATGGAATTATTGAATGATAAAATTCAACATATAGAAGGTGTTGTGTCTACCGAAACTCTTATTTCACTGGAACAATCAATTAATAGAGAAGTACCTATTCATTATATGGACGGAAAAAAATAATAAAATAGAAAATATTTAGAATGGAGAGACGCATTTTGCGTCTCTCTTGCTTTATTGGGGTTGAATTGCTAAATTTGCATTGTCTATGGAAGAAGATTTTGATATAAGGAATGGACGAGTGGATGCCGATCGTGATTTTGAACGTGCGTTGCGTCCTGAGAGATTTGGTGATTTTAGCGGTCAAGATAAAATTATTGAAAATCTAAGCGTGTTTGTGCAAGCTGCTCGAAATAGGGGTGAAGCTCTGGATCATGTATTGTTGTATGGTCCTCCGGGGTTGGGTAAAACCACGTTATCTGGTATTGTAGCCAATGAACTTGGGGTTGGTTTTAAAGTAACCTCCGGTCCTGTATTGGATAAACCGGGAGACCTTGCCGGTATTTTGACTTCGCTTGAAGAAAATGATGTACTTTTTATAGATGAAATTCATAGATTGAGTCCTATTGTTGAAGAGTATTTGTATTCGGCAATGGAGGATTATCGCATAGATATAATGATTGATAAAGGTCCGGGTGCGCGTTCGGTACAGTTGTCTTTGTCTCCTTTTACACTTATTGGAGCTACAACGCGTAGCGGGTTGCTTACTTCGCCGCTTCGTGCGCGTTTTGGGATTAATTGCCATTTGGAATATTATGATCATCAGGTACTTGAACGTATTGTGAGACGTTCTGCTCGCTTGTTGAATGTACCAATAACAGAGGAAGCTGCTCTTGAAATAGCTTTACGTAGTAGAGGAACACCCCGTATAGCAAATGCTTTGCTTCGTCGAGTTCGGGATTTTGCGCAAGTGAAAGGTGATGGCAAGATTGATACAACAATTGCAAGATATGCGTTAAAGGCTTTGAATATAGATAAGTATGGTCTTGACGAAATTGACAATAAACTCCTTACTACCATCATAGATAAATTTAAGGGTGGACCTGTAGGGCTTACAACCATTGCTACAGCTCTTGGAGAAGATGCCGGAACCGTTGAAGAAGTGTATGAACCGTACTTGATTAAAGAGGGATTTATAAAGCGTACCCCTCGTGGTAGAGAGGTTACAGATCTTGCTTATCGACATTTGGGGCGTGAAAGATTTTCCGATCAAGGTACTTTGTTTTGATAAAAAATAGGACACGATGGCAAATCTTAAATCATTGGCTAAAGATACTGTAATTTATGGAATGAGCAGTATCGTGGGCAGATTCTTAAATTATTTGCTTGTTCCCCTTTATACGGCAAAAATGACCGCTGAATCGGGTGGTTATGGTGTTGTTACCAATATATATTCTTATACAGCATTACTACTCGTTGTTTTAGTGTATGGAATGGAAACAACTTTTTTCAGGTATTCCACCAAAGAAGGGGAAAATTCGGAACGTGTATATTCTACGATAATTACGTCTATCGGCTTTACGTCATTGTTGTTTGTTGTTCTGATATTATTTTTTCTTAATCCGATAGCCGGAGCCATGGGGTATGCTTTACATCCGGAATATATTGGTGTTATGGCAGTGGTGGTAGCGATGGATGCATTTCAGGCAATTCCGTTTGCTCGTTTGAGGTTGCAAAAAAAAGCCATGAAGTTTGCTTCACTAAAGTTGTTATTTATTGTACTTAATATAGGGTTGAATCTGTTGTACTTTGTGTTATTGCCTGCATTATATGAAATTTATCCCAATGAAATAGGATGTATTTATAACCCAAGTGTGGGTGTGGGGTATGTTTTTTATTTAAATCTGGTGTGTACTAGCGTAATAATGCTATTTCTTGTTCCTGAATTAAGAGGGTTTAAATGGAGGTTTGATGTGGACTTGTTGCGTCGAATGTTGAAATATAGTATGCCGATACTCGTTTTGGGTATTGCCGGAATATTAAATCAAACAGCCGATAAGATTTTGTTCCCTTTTATATATAAGAATGTGGATGCTACATCTCAGCTTGGAATTTATGGTGCGGCAAGTAAAATTGCCATGATAATGGCTATGATATTGCAAGCGTTTAGATATGCATACGAACCGTTTGTGTTCGGGAATAGTAAAGATAAGGACAGCAAAGAGTCTTATGCTTTGGCTATGAAGTATTTTATGATTTTTACGCTATTGGCATTTCTTGTGGTTATGGGATATCTTGATATAATAAAATATATTATAGCTCCCGATTATTGGGATGGATTAAAAGTTGTTCCTGTTGTTATGGTCGCCGAAATTATGATGGGTGTATATTTTAACCTGTCGTTTTGGTATAAACTCATCGATAAAACAATGTGGGGTGCTGTTTTCTCAGGTATCGGATGTACTGTACTTATTCTTGTTAATATACTTTTTGTACCAAAATATGGATATATGGCTTGTGCATGGGGTGGAGTTGCCGGTTATGGAGTGGCAATGACTCTTTCTTATGTTATAGGACAAAAGAAATATCCTATTGATTATCCTGTGAAAACGATTATGGGGTATCTGTTTTTGAGTGGAGTTATTTATTCAATTATGGAACTTGTGAAATTTATGGGTTTGGGTGTGCAAATGGTAGTAAATACAATTTTAATATTATCGTTTGTGGTGATTGTTGTGAAACAAGAACATTTACCTTTAGGTAAATTATTTAAACGAATATAACGGTAAAGTTTTCCGAAAAAAAATATAATACAAAGTAAGCCAGATGTTTAATTTTTAAATGGACTGAAAAAGTTTACCAAAATGGAAATTATTGGTAAACTTTTTTTGTTTATTGTTGCATATAATTGTATTTGTTTATACATTTGTGGTATTCTTAAAAAACAACACAACTTTCTATTATGATACAAACGGTGGTTAAACGCGATGGTCGCGTCGTGGGATATAATGAGGAAAAAATCAAAGCTGCAATCAGAAAGGCAATGATTACAACCGATCTTGGTGAAGATGAAGCGCTAATTCAGAAAATTACCGATCGTATAGGGATGACCGGTAATGAAAGGATGACCGTAGAGGAAATTCAGGATCGTGTGGAAATGGAATTGATGAAGTCTCCTCGTAAAGAAGTGGCAAAGCGCTATATAGCATACCGTGATCAACGTAATATAGCTCGTCAGGCTAAGACACGAGATATGTTTCTTGAAATCATTAATACTAAGAATAATGATATAACTCGAGAAAATGCCAATATGAATGCCGATTCGCCTGCGGGAATGATGATGAAGTTTGCAAGTGAAACCACAAAACCGTTTGTCGATGATTATTTGTTGAGTGATGAAGCTCGTGCTGCAGTGAAAAACAATTATATTCACATTCATGATAAAGATTATTATCCTACCAAAAGTCTTACATGCGTGCAACATCCTCTTGATAAAATTTTAACTCACGGGTTTGTTGCCGGACATGGAGAATCTCGTCCTGCCAAGCGTATTGAGACTGCCAGCGTGATTGCTTGTATATCAATGGAGACAGCGCAGAACGAAATGCATGGTGGGCAATCAATACCGGCATTTGATTTTTATCTTGCACCGTTTGTTCGTTCTTCGTTTATTGAAGAGGTAAAGAATATGGAAAAGTTGATGGGAGAAAACTATTCTCATTTATACAATAAAGAAGTTGATGATTTTCTTTATCGTGATCTTGATGGATTAGTTGGTGAAGATAGAGTATTGCAGCATGCTATGAACCGCACGGTAAGTCGTGTTCATCAGGCAATGGAGGCATTTATTCATAATATGAATACAATACATTCGCGTGGAGGTAATCAAGTGGTGTTTAGCTCGGTGAATTATGGTACAGATACATCGGCGGAAGGGCGTTGTGTAATGCGTGAAATGCTGAATAGTACTTATGAGGGAGTAGGAAATGGTGCAACAGCAATTTTCCCTATTCAAATTTGGAAAAAGAAAAAAGGTGTAAATTATTTACCGGAAGACCGAAATTATGATTTGTATTGTCTTGCATGTAAAGTAACTGCTCGTCGTTTTTTCCCTAATTTCGTAAATCTTGATGCAACATATAATTTTCACGAGAAATGGAATCAGGAAGATCCTAAACGATATGAATATGAGGTGGCTACAATGGGATGTCGTACACGTGTGTTTGAAAATCGTTATGGTGAAAAAACTTCTATAGGTCGCGGTAATCTGTCCTTTACAACGATTAATATTGTACGTCTTGCTGTTGAGGTCATGAATATACAGGATAAAGAAGAACGAATTGAGAGATTTTTCCAACGTCTTGATGAGGTAATGGAAATTACTGCACGACAATTGTGTGATCGCTATGAATTCCAAAAAACGGCATTGGCAAAGCAATTCCCATTGGTGATGAGTCGCTTGTGGAATGGCAGTGAAAATATAGAAAGAGGAGGAACCATTGAGTCGGTTATTAATCAAGGAACTCTGGGAATTGGCTTTATCGGTCTTGCTGAATGCTTGATTGCTCTTGTGGGTAAACATCATGGAGAAAGTGATGAGGCTCAGACTCTCGGTTTAAAGATTGTTGGTCACATGCGAAGCCGAGCAAATCAATTCAGTGAAAAATATGAGCATAATTTCAGTATTCTTGCAACTCCGGCAGAAGGATTGTCAGGTCGTTTTACCAAGCGTGATAGAAAGTCATTCGGAGTAATCGAAGGTGTTACAGATAAAGACTATTATACCAATTCAAATCATGTCCCTGTATATTATCATTGTAGTCCAAGACATAAAGCAAAGGTTGAAGGTCCTTATCATGAATTAACAAGGGGAGGACATATCTTCTATGTTGAGATTGACGGTGATGCAACACATAATGAAGAGGCTATAAGGGACATAGTGGATTTGATGGATAAGAATAATATTGGTTATGGATCGGTGAATCATAACCGTAATCATTGTCCATATTGCGGATATGAAGACGCACAAAAAGATGTGAAACATTGTCCTAAGTGTGGTACACAATTTGAAACTATACAGCGTATAACCGGTTACTTGGTGGGAACAACCGACCGTTGGAATTCCGGAAAATTGGCAGAGTTGAAAGATCGTGTTGTTCATAAATGATGGGTACGATACAAGTATTGGATATAGTACCGGGAACTACCGTAGATGGTGTCGGACTCCGCACGTCTATATACTTGGCGGGGTGTAAACATTGTTGTAAAGGTTGCCATAATCCACAGTCATGGGATTTTAATGCCGGCATACCTATGAAAGTGGAAGAAATTATAGAACGTGTGGTTGAAGAGGACTTTAATGTTACTATTACCGGAGGTGACCCATTGTGGCAAATAGATAAGGTTTTGCCATTGGTGAAGGAGATTAAACAAAAAGGATACAATATTTGGTGCTATACCGGTTTTACTTGGGAAGAAATAAGAGTCTCTTCTCAATTATCGCAGATATTGGAGTGGATTGATGTAATCGTTGATGGACGTTTTATCGAGGAACAGCGTGATATTTCTTTAAGATTTCGGGGTAGTTCCAACCAACGAATAATAGATGTACAGAAATCACTTAAAACGAATCTAATACAAACACTATAAACAACTTTTCAAAGCGTTTAAAACGTTAAGGGAGCTTTTGTAGCTCCCTTAATATTTTTTTTGTAATCCGATTATAGATATTTATCGCCGAATGCCGTTTTTACTTCATTCACGTAGAGCTTGATTTTTTGTTCTTCACTCTTGGGGACTATGAGAATCACATCATCGGCTGCAGCTATTATGTAGTCTTGAAGTTGTGAAGCCACAATGAGTTTGTCTCCTTTGGACGCAACCATGCAATCTTTGCAATCAAACAGCATTGCATTACAGTTTTCGGTTACGTTTCCATCGTGATTCTTAGGTGAATTATCGTAAAGGGCACCCCACGTACCTAAATCATCCCAACCGAAATCTACACATTCTACATATACATTTTTCGCTTTTTCCATTACGGCATAGTCTATGGAAATACCCGGGCATGCCGCAAAATTTTGTTGTATGAAGGATGTTTCTTCTTTTGTTCCGTATAATCCCAAACCTTTATCAAATTGATTGGCGATTTCGGGAGTACATTCTTGTAATGCTTTCAAAATGCTGTCGGCACTCCATAAAAACATTCCCGAATTCCAGAAAAATTCTCCTGTGGAAAGGAACACTTTGGCGAGTTCAAGATTTGGTTTTTCGGTGAAAGTTTTTACCCTTAAAATGTTTTCTTCCATGCATTCTCCTATTTGGATATAACCATAACCGGTTTCAGGGCGGCTAGGTTTAATACCAAGTGTGAGTAAAGCATCGTGGCAGGAAATGAAATCAAAGCCTTTATTGATGCAACATTTAAATTCTTCTTCTTTCAATACAAGGTGATCACTTGGAGCTACCATCATGATAGCATTAGGATTCAGAGCTTTGATGTGATAAGCTGCCCAAGCAATACATGGAGCTGTGTTTCTACGCGCAGGCTCTAGAAGAATCTGTGATTTATCAATTTCGGGTAATTGTTCCTGAACAAGTGGTGCATATTGCTCATTTGTCAAAATAATAACGTTTTCTTGAGGTACAATACCTTTTGTACGGTCAAAACTCATTTGCAACAATGTACGACCTGTCCCGAAAAAGTCTATAAACTGTTTTGGTGCGTTAGCTCGGCTGTAAGGCCAAAAACGGCTGCCCACACCACCACACATAATTACGCAATAACGATTGCTAATGTCCATAGTGTTTATATTTAAGAGTTAATCATCCAACTTTACATCCGGGTTTCACTTCACCGTGTGGACCTATCACAACAAGACTTCCATCTGCATTTTCTGCACTTAGAATCATTCCTTGAGATTCAACTCCTTTAAGTTTACGTGGTTCGAAATTTGCAATAAAACAAACTTCTTTACCTACAAGTTCTTCCGGTTTGTAGTATTTGGCTATACCACTCACAATGGTACGTCCACCCATACCGTCATCGATTTTGAATTTCAAAAGTTTGTCAGCTTTAGGAACTTTTTCACATTCAAGAACTTTACCAACTCTGATGTCAAGTTTCATAAAGTCATCAAAAGCTACAGTAGGAGCAACCGGAGTCGGAGTGAAACTATTTACTTCATTTTCTTTTTTTATGCGTTCCAAGCGTTCTATTTGAGCATTTATTGCGTCATCTTCAATCTTTTCAAATAGAAGTTGTGGCTCACCCAAAGTGTGTCCTGCTGTTAAAAGATCTATTTTACCTAAATTAGCCCAATCAAAACTGTCTAAGTTTAACATTTCTCGCAGTTTTTTACTGCTGAAAGGCAAGAACGGTTCAAATGCAATACCTAGGTTGGCTACAAGCTGTAATGCTATGTTTAGAATCGTCTGCACACGCGCCATATCTGTCTTTGCAAGCTTCCATGGTTCTGTTTCAGCAAGATATTTATTACCAATGCGCGCAAGATTCATTGCTTCTTTTTGGGCGTCACGGAACTTGAAGTTGTTAAGCAATTTTTCCACCTCATCCTTTACTCCGGCGAATTCATTAAGTGTTTCGCGATCATAATCGGTAAGTTCTCCTGCTTCGGGAACTATTCCGTTGAAGTATTTCTTTGTGAGTTGTAGTGCTCTGTTGACGAAGTTTCCGTAAATTGCTACAAGTTCACTGTTGTTACGTGCTTGGAAATCTTTCCAAGTAAAATCATTGTCTTTTGTTTCGGGTGCATTTGCTGTAAGTACATATCTTAAAACGTCTTGCTTACCCGGGAAATCCACTAAATATTCATGTAACCACACAGCCCAATTGCGGGAAGTAGAAATCTTATCTCCCTCAAGGTTTAAGAATTCATTGCTTGGTACATTATCAGGAAGAATGTAACTACCTTCAGCTTTTAGCATGGTAGGGAATACAATGCAGTGGAATACAATGTTGTCTTTTCCTATGAAATGTATCAATCTTGTATTTTCGTCTTTCCACCACTTCTCCCAATCATTTGGAAGTAATTCTTTGGTGTTGCTTATGTAGCCTATCGGGGCATCGAACCATACATAAAGAACTTTACCTTCGGCACCCTCCACAGGTACAGGAATACCCCATTCAAGGTCTCGGGTTACAGCACGTGGACGTAATCCTGCGTCAAGCCAACTCTTACACTGACCGTACACATTGCTACGCCATTCTTTATGATCGTTAAGAATCCATTTTTCAAGCCATTCTTGGTAGTCATTCAATGGAAGATACCAGTGTGATGTGGGACGCTTTACCAAAGGATTTCCGGTAAGAGCATTTTTAGGGTTAATGAGTTCATCGGGAGATAGTGTGCTACCGCATTTTTCGCATTGGTCACCGTAAGCGCCATCGGCATGACAACGAGGGCATTCACCCACAATGTTTCTATCACTCAAGAATTGTTTGGCTTCTTCATCATAGAATTGTTCACTCTCCATTTCTACGAATTTTCCTGCGTCATATAATTTACGGAAAAACTCGCTTGCATGCTTGTGGTGAGTTTCAGATGTTGTGCGACTATAGATGTCAAATGAGATTCCAAAATCGGCAAACGATTGTTTTATGATATTGTGATAACGATCTACAACGTCTTGTGGAGTACATCCCTCCTTTTTTGCACGAATGGTTACCGGAACACCATGCTCATCGCTTCCGCCGATGTGAAGAACTTCTTCGCCTTTAAGGCGTAAATAACGTACATAAATATCGGCTGGAACATATACTCCTGCCAAATGACCGATATGAACCGGACCGTTGGCATAGGGTAAAGCCGTAGTAACCAGTGTGCGTGCAAATTTCTTTTCCATATATATTGAGTTTTTTGTTTCACATAAATAACTAAGGCACAATGGTGTTTAAATTCGTGTTTAGGCCTTAATTCAATAATTTAATGCAAAGTTAATACACTCGCGTCGAAATATAAAATAAAGCGTTCCTTAATTTTCACAGGGAAAGAATCTGCTCGGCGTGGGTTTTGGTTTTTATTTCTTTGGGTAAGAAAATCTTTTCGATTATCCCATTTCCATCTATAATGAATGTGGTGCGAAATGTACCCATATATTTGCGTCCGTACATGCTTTTTTCTCCCCAAACACCCATTGCGGTTACAAGCTGTTTGTTCACGTCGGCAATAAGAGGGAAAGGTAAGTCATATTTGTCGATAAATTTGCGATGTGAAATTTCATTATCTACACTCACGCCCACAATAGTATAACCGGATTTGCGTAATTCGGCGTAGTTGTCGCGTAAACTACATGCTTCGGCAGAACAACCTGATGTGTTGTCTTTAGGATAAAAATAAAGGACTAATTTTTTACCTGCAAAATCACTTAATTTAATCAATTCGCCATTTTCATTCACTCCCAACACTTCAGGAGCCTTATCGCCTACTTTCATATGTATTATCAAATTAGAATTTTCACAAAAGTACACTTTAAAAACATAGAAAACAAGGCGAATTTATTAATTCTTAGATGTAATCTAAAATAGAGAGGAGATATGTTTTTCCCTTTGACATATCTCCTCTCATCTTTAACCCTAATAATTTAAATTATTCACATAATCACTTTGGTTGTTTTGGATCCTTGTTTACGGATGAAAATTCCATTTTCAGGATTTTCCACCTTTACTCCTTGTAAATTATAATATTCAATTGGAGTATTTGTGTCTATTTCAATATTGTCTAAATTCGAAATCTCATCTTTTAGGATAAATTTCACTATATTTCCCAATGCGTTTCCAGTAATAGGGTCTAATAGAGCCAAATAATAAGTTGCACCGAACTCAATATCTACAGATATATTACCTTGGAATTCTATTGTTTTTGTTTCATTTTGTTCAAGCGTAACATATTGGTAAACAGTGTTGGCGTAATAATAATAACCTTCTGTGTTGATTATAATCATTGGTATGTATCCGGTAAAATACCCTCCTGTGTTTGTGATACTTGCTGTTGCATGTATGTTGTCAGGACTCATTTCTGTAGGAGCTGATAGTTCTTTTGCTATAGTTAAAATAGGTTCGGTTTCTATTTCTTCTATAGTTATGTTTTTTTCGCTTCCTGAAATGATACTACCATCTTCGTAAAGAATTGCGATGGTATAATCCCCTGCGATCTCTGGAGCAGTAAGCTCACTTGTTATTGTTGTGTTTTCATTAATATTTAAATTTATAGAAACTTCATTGGATGTATTTATAATTTCATTGTCTTTTATAATAGCTGCAAATACGTTGTGATTGTATTCACAATTTCCTGAATTTGTTATTGTCGTTGTGATTCTAAAGACTTTGTTTACTAAAGCCTTGTCTGAATGTAGGTCACTTATTATAAGATTAGGTGAATCTACCGTTATCGTTAAAGACGTTCCTTGTATGATATTATCATTCTCATCAATTACTACTATCGTATAATCTCCAATACTATTAGGAGCTATTAATTCTCGTTTTATTTGGGTGGTTTTATTTGTTTCCAAATCAATGAGACATTCATCGGAACGATTGATTATTTCCGAGTCTTTCATAATTGCCATATAAACGTTGCCGTAGTATTCGCAATCTCCGGTATTTGTTATGGCTGCTGTTGCTGTAAAATCCATATTTGTTATGGCTGCTGTTGCATGTATTTCATTCACGTTGAGATTTGGCGTGAAATTTTCCGGGAAAGAGAAATAAACTTTATTTTCTTCTACTTTCATGACAAGATATTGAGGATGATAGATAGGAAATTTTACCTGTCTGAAAGATGTTTCCTCATTAATACGGTAGCATGGTTTTACGGTATATGTACCATCTTTAAGAGTAGAAGGTAAAAGAAAAGATACCCCCCAATTATT
Organism: uncultured Muribaculaceae bacterium; assembly: GCA_964613095.1. Classification (GTDB taxonomy): domain Bacteria; phylum Bacteroidota; class Bacteroidia; order Bacteroidales; family Muribaculaceae; genus RGIG4576. The sequence continues at coordinate 49,017 of CAZTFX010000007.1, forward strand.
CCATCCGTAATTCATTTTAAGTTCTGTAGGACTATCTGATGCTTGAGTATATCCGCACACGGTATTACCTTCATTATCCACTACAAGCATAGCCATATATAGTTGAATGGTCTCCATGTGATTACCAAACAGAGATGATATATGGATTTTTGCGAATTCTCCTAAATTGTATTCATCAGCCTCGGCATACATAGTTGTACCACTCATGATAACAGGAGCTTTAATTGAATTCTCTTCTGCTTTTTGAATTCCTATTACCATAGCCTGATAATAGTTGTATCCGTCATATGAACTTGTTGTTTCTTGGGCATAAGGAGTAAGGGCTGTAGTCAAGAAATAGCCGTTGGCATTACCACTCCATCCCCAATTAATATGAAAATAACCATTTGTATTGTACCCATCACATACAAAAGCATGACCAATATTTCCATCACCTGTACCACGATATAAAATAGGTCTTGCTTCGTCAAGTTCATTACGCATAATTTGTTCCCATTCCGATAAAGAGTATAATTCTCTGTCAAGTGCTGTTATTGCTTTATCATATCCAAAATAATTTAATAAGGCAGATCCTGCATTCAGTATTGAAGTTGAGCTTTCCGGACCAAAATTTGTTTCTGTAGCAATACCTACGTCACTCATTAATTTTGCAACGGCATTTATGCTTTCTTGGGGACTGTTTGTATAATAATAAGGTAACATTGTATCCCAATCATACTTTGATTGACTAAAATCAGCACTTAATGTTTGAGTTATACCATTGTATCCCCATTCATAACTATGTGAACCAAATCCTTGTTCCGGATATTTGTGATAATACATAATTTGAGCTGTTGCCGTAGCTACACATCCTGTAGCGGCTTTGCTTTCTACTCCATTGGTATAAGTTATTATAGGGCACTGTGAATTATAAGGAGAATATTGATCCCATTTTATTTCTCCTAAAAGAGGTTCAACACTGGATGTCAATGTGGTTGATGTATTGTTGTTGTATGCTATTTTTTTATTTTGGAGATATAAGATCTGATTTTCGTATTGGTTTAACCACCAACGCATATTTTCAGGCATATTATCATAATCAAAAGAACCAGTATCTGAATAACCTAAAACACTTTGTCTGGTTTTATCATCACCGGAGATAATAACAAAGCCATCGCAAGCTCCTTGATTATATACATAATAAACAGGAGTTCCCTTGCTTGTAATTGCTTTATGAGCCAGTGTAATGGTTCTGTTAGTATGTTTAAGTACATTGTTTTTGCTATTTGTCTTAAAAAAATTGTTAGCAATATTAAATGCTTCACTTTCTGTTATTTCGGTAGCAAATGTAACCAGATTGCAAAAAAATGCAATAAGTGTAAATAAAATTATTCTTTGATTCATGTCAGTGGTTTTAGCAATTGTTAGTAATAATATGCAAAGGTATGATAAATAAGTTAAAAACTACCCCCCCAATTTTAAAATATGTTAAAAATATTAATAGTTGTAGAACTTGATAAAAATCAAGAGGTATGAAAATGTTCAAGCTGAAGAATCCAAATAGAAACGCAACGTTTTTCATATGAATTAAAGATTAATAAT
>CAZTFX010000008.1:0-48627 GCA_964613095.1 uncultured Muribaculaceae bacterium
CCACTTCGCAAAATCCTCTTCCGTTTCAAATTTAGTTTCTAATAGAGTTTGTGCAGACATACTCACAAAACTCATTAAGGCAAATAATAAAGTAAAAACTTTCTTCATAAACACTTTTTTTTGAATTAACAATCGATTCTTATTCAGAGACTTAAATCGCAAAATATATTATCTTATTCCTCATTTTCTCTTTGACAAATATATAAATCCAATTTAATTTATACAATTTTATACACAAATAATTTTTAAATTATACATAAAATAACAAAATCATCTTACATAGTAAATAGTACTATATTTTATATTGATTAAATATTATTGCAACTCTTTCTTAATATCAAGTCAAATGATAATTACAACATTCTTTCACATGATTTTTAACTTCCGGTGTTTTTATGTAATTTTACAAAAAATTCTAATTCCAAATAACAACCATCATGAAACGAATTGCATTCTATCTGCTTTCAATTGCTTTAGCTTTCGGGGCTCATGCTACTACCGAATGGACTTTACAAGGCAAAACCTATTACATGGATACCGTCAACCACATTAAGGCAGGTCCCGGTACCACCCTTACATCGCTACGCCTCACAGGAGCACAAAACCTGAATATTTTCTATACTACAACCGATCTCACCAATCCACATGTAGAAATGCGCACGGTAAAGTCAAAAGACGTGATTTATGCTCGCGAAAAAGTCTCTGACATGGCTCTAAGAAACGACAACGACAAGGAACAGTATTTTATAGGTGTTAATGCCGATTTTTACAATATGCGTCGCGGCAACTCAATAGGTTCGCACATTGCACACAATGAGATATATTACCTCGACAACAACGGTCGCACACAATGGGCTATAGGCAATAATCGCAAGCCGCTTATGGATGTAATGGACATAAGTTGCACAATAACAGCCGGTGACAATGCCGTGAAATTAATCGGTGTAAACAAAGTTGCAGGCAAAAACGGATTAAACCTATATACTCCAAAATATGGAGATACTACCGACAAGGTTGAGAACATTGCCGAAGTATCCCTTGTACCGATAGAATCACCCATCACAGTAGGCAAAAAAGTGAAATTGAGAGTAGAATCGGCGGTGCATAAAGGTGGTTCACTCACAATTCCGTCCAATGGTTACGCCTTATCGGGAACAGGAGCAGAAAAAGAATTTGTAAAAACGCTGAAAAAAAGTGATATAGTAGAAGTTTCCACCACCGTTACGCTTACAGATGGAAGCAATATCACACCATCGGAAGTTATAAGCGGGTATCCTGTGATTTTGCGAGACGGGAAAACTACCAACCCCATAGATATACTGAAACATCTTGACGGTTTGCACCCTCGCACAGCAATTGGGAACGACTCAACCGGTACAAAACTTACATTTCTAATAGTGGACGGACGATCCAAAACTTCGGACGGCTGTACCTCCAAGGTTTTAGCCGACATCATGCGATATGTGGGTTGTGATGATGCCATGAACCTCGATGGAGGCGGTTCAAGCGAACTCTATGTAAAATCTTTGGGTATATGCAACATTCCGAGTGACGGTGTGGAACGTACTGTTGCCAACGGTATTTTTGCTGTGGCAAATGTTCCGACCGACAAAGAAATAGCTTCTATCGCATTTGCCGACTACAAAAAGACCATAGACAAAAAAGGCACATACACCCCCATTATTTACGGCTACAATAAATACGGTATCCTTATAGACACAGATGTAAAAGGCGTAAGGTTGTCATGTTCCAAAAAGCTCGGTAAAATCGTGCAAAAAGGTACAACATTGCAAGCAAAAGGCACAGGCACTCACCCTCTAACCGCAAAACTAGACAACCTCACCGCCACCATCAATGTAACAGTCAAAGAATAGTTAATTATGGGACTTCCGGAACTGTTCATAAAGCAAATCTATGAGCTTTTGCCTGATAATGAGGCAAAAGCCTTGATTAATGCATTAGGAGAACATGAGCCTTCAATATCGGTACGTATCAACAAGGCGAAATATAACAAAACGGTGATACAGAACCCTGTAGCATGGTGTAATAAAGGTTTTTACTTTAAGGAACGTCCACAGTTCACCTTCGACCCTGCATTACACGCCGGCTGCTATTACGTTCAAGACGCATCATCAATGTTTCTCGCACACGTAATAGATAAATTGGTGGATAAATCATCTCCTGTGCGTTACCTTGACTTATGTGCAGCACCGGGTGGGAAAACGACTACGGCAATCGACTCACTTCCCGACAAATCGCTTGTGGTAGCTAACGAAATAATGCCCGGACGAGCCCAAATTCTTCGAGAGAATCTTATCAAATGGGGAAATCCTTATTGCATTGTTACCAACAACGATTCGGCAGCATATACACGTTTGACTCATTTTTTTGATATTGTGGCAGCCGATGTACCTTGCAGTGGAGAAGGAATGATGAGAAAAGATGAGGAAGCGATATCACAATGGTCACCGGCACTTGTGAAAGAATGTGCCACACGACAACGCGAAATTGTGGACAACGCTTGGGAATGCCTAAAGCCCGGAGGTCTTTTCATTTACAGCACATGCACGTTCAATCGTCTCGAAAATGAAGACATGATAGAATACATAGTTAATGAATTAGGAGGCGAAAGTATTGATTTGGACGTTTCTTCGGAATGGAATATTCATCCGGCTATCGATTCTCCTATTCATGGTTATCATTTTTTTCCACACCGCACTCATGGCGAAGGGCTTTTCCTTGCAGTGGTGAGAAAACTCGATGATGAAATTCATCAAAGCATAAAACCAATAGGCAAGAAAAAAGGGAAAAAAGAAGCATCTCAACAGATTCCTGCCATTATCAAAAAATGGATTTCCAAGAATAATTATAAATTCTCATTAAACGGCGACTCCATAAATGCTTTCCCTGCCGAATACTGCGATGAATTGGGTGTTTTACAAGAAATTTTACGCATAATTCACTGCGGTTGTGAGGTTGCGACCGTAAAAGGCAAAGATTTTATACCTTCACATTCATTGGCTCTTAATACATGTCTTAATAAAGAATGTTTTCCTATAAGTGAGGTGGATTATACCACTGCCATAGCCTATTTGCGAGGTGAGACCATTATTCTTGACGCACCACGCGGATATGTACTGATTTCATACAATAATCGGATTCTGGGATTTGTGAAAAATTTAGGAAACAGAGCAAACAATCTATACCCTAAAGAATGGCGTATAAAAAGCTCTCATACGCCTGTTTCTCCCCCTCAAATTTTATAATAATCGAAAAAACAAACAGGCTCGGCATAAAAAAACACCGAGCCTATTTAATATTATTGAAATTGAGTAATTACAATACAACTTTTGTTGTTTTTGCACCTTGTTTCTTAATGAAAATACCATTTTCAGGATTAGCGACTTTTACTCCTTGCAAATTATAATATTCCACAGGAGCATTTTCATTAACCTCAACGTTTTCTATAGAAGATTGAGATGTCACATCATAAAAATCTTTTGCTACTATTTTTAAGAATGGTATATATTCTTCGGTACCAAAATCATATTCTGAATACACTTGTTCCACCGGATAACTACCATATTCTTCACTATAAGTAAAATCATACTTGGCAGCAAACATTACTTCTTCATCGGCAGTTGCCGATTCTTCTATAACACGTCCGTATTCATCTTTTTTCACCGTCAACGTTTCACTCAAAGCCAATTCTGCCTCAGTAACAGCACCATCTTCATCCATATCTTCATAAGCTACACAACTTTCGTCATAGCTTCCATTGCAATCGGTAATAGTATGAGTATAAACTTCTTCTGCATAAGGTTCACTTGTATAAACATACTTGTAAGTATAATTACCGCTTTCTTCATAAGAAGCCTCTATGTAGCCAGACAATTCTCCTTCAGAATACACTGTAGCTTTCTTTAATCGGTTTCGGTTTCCGGTGAAAAAATCTGACAAATCACTAAGCACCAAAATTTGTCCATCAGTAGTGTACCATTGCATTTCGGTCAACGTATAAATTTCGTTCATCACATAACCGGTTCCATCATATCCCAATTCCTCATATTTCCAAGTTTCGGCTAAACCATCGGCATTATAAGTTATTGTCGCACGGTGTTGTAAGTGATACTCATTCATAAAATAAGAATATACTTCTACACTTGTTATTGCACCTTTATCGTTACGAGTAATCACACGCTTATATGTATATCCATCGGAAACAAGAGTCCAATCGGTTTCTTCCCAAGAATAACTTTTGCTTTCCACAACCAAATCGGTCACTTTTGAATCGTAAGTCCATTCACGTTTTGAAGAATTCTCAAATGGTTCTCCTTCTTCTGAATAAGATTCGATTTGTGTCAATTTATTATTATTTACATCATAGGTATAATCAGTTGCAGAAACTGCAAAACCATCATCATAAATGTTTTTTGTTATATTACCACGATTGTCATGTTCGTAAAAATAATTTCCTTCTTGGTACCATTCTTCCTCATAAACCCATTCCTCTTCTTGACGAGGCAACATAATAGCATTAGCTTCAGCCTGAGTCCTTGCATTCAATGCAAAAGTTTTAACACGATTACGTTTTGATTTAAAATTTTCAGTTTTTGTAACGATTGGAGATTTGGTTGCCACCGATTTAAGACTGAATCGACCTTGTGCCACGCAAGGAACACTCAATAAGAGTGCCATCAATAAAGTAAAATTTTTCATAAGCATTTTAGTTTCTTTTCTTTTAATATTTTTGCAAATATAAGTTATTTCACTTTAAAAGTCAAACCAAAAAACGCCAAAGCAGCTTACAAATAAATAAAATTAGAGGTATTTTACTTAAAATTCAAATAAAACACCCCATATTATTCAATTATTTTATTCCAAATGAAAAGTTTTTACCCCTCTACAAGAAAAGCCGTAATCATCTTTTGCCTTAATCACTACTGTGTGTACCCCTTTTTGATAGCTTTCAGGAAGAGTAAAACTCCACACATGAGGAGAGTTACGTTTACGATTAAGACCACGACGTGAGTATTTGGTAGGTATCACCTTTTCTTCATACAATGCATTCAAACGAGCGGCATCAGGAGCCTTCATTTTTGCCTTTGTCATTGAAAATACATCTTTTCCATCTATAACACATTCCACATTTGTACTATCACATGCACCCCAAATGTTGGCAACCACGGCTCCCTTCGGCAATTCTAATAATCCAGGCACATGAACATCGGTTGTATCGATTCCCGATATGTATATCGACATCTGTTTACCTGCATCCATTCCCAAACCCTTGAATTTGAAACTGTAACTGTCTTCAGTAAAATCAAAAACGTGATAATTTCGAGGTGTACCACACTGCTGTATCGCCGATGGTACATTATTCCAATCACGTTCTCCACGCCACCAATAACCGCATGTGGAACCGGCAACAACATCGTGAACGGTAACACCATTCCCTTTTGTGAAATGGCGTACAGCTTGATGCCAATGACCGGAAATAGCCAAAATATCACCACGACCTTCTAAAACAGACATTAATTCTGCTTTATTTTTTAACGCTGTGACAGGAGCATGCATCACAAATACAATTTGTTTACCTACAGGAACATGAGCTAAGTCATTCTTGATAAAGCGTAATTGCTGCGGTCTTAAACCTTCTTTATATTTCTTTTTAGCCACTCCTATAATCGAGTTAAGAACTATAAAATGAACATTACCACGATTAAACGAATAATCGCATGCACCATATTCTATATTATATGTATTGTTCTGCTCATCCAATGTCTCTACATAGTCACGATCATGGTTTCCCATCACAGTCCATGACTTTGACGGCAACATATTCATCATATCATGTAATATGGGCAACATACTCAAGTTATCAAAACACAAGTCACCCAACCACACGTTCACAACAGATGTATTATCTGCCTCTGCAAGTTCCGAGAAAATTGTTCTACTTGCATACTCTATTTCTTGTAAATCCTTAGTTTGAACATCACCTACTGCGTTAAGTGTAAAATCGGGATTCAGTCCCATTTCATCGGCAATAATAGCAAAATCGGCAATGATTTTTTTATCATCGCTGAACGTCGGGATATATCTAAATGAAGCATTTGGCACTTGAGTCGGCATATCATATCCGGCAGGCAAAATAGGGAAAACACTATTCCCTCTTTTTGTTTTCAATCTATACGTACCATTTTTCTTGCAAGTAATCACTGTATCTCCATCGGAGACAAGCATATTGGCAACAATTCTGTCTTCTTTGGAATCGTACACTCCATTATGGTTCACGTCTTCAAAAACACGACCACTTACATCTACAATGTCATCGGCAGAAACAGTAATTCCGGCAAATATTACCATCAATACCCCACAAAAAATCTTTCTAAACATAATCTCTATTCTATTAAAAAGGAATCATTTTCACTACAAAAGTAAAGTAAAACAATGATTCCTTTATTACAATTTTAATAAATAACTATTTCTTCTTAGATGAAGTTTTCTTTTTCGGCACAGCTTTTTTTGTTTTTACTGCCGGTTTACGCGTTTTTTTCAAGCGCAGTACTTGAGCAGTACGAGCCGGAAGATATAATTTCAACCAACTTACTCCATATTTACTGTAAAGTTCATCATGAAGCGTAAAATGTTTAACATCATCACTAATATTGCCATGACCTCCAAATTCGGGAGAATCACTATTCATCACACCTGAATATTCTCCTTCAGGAGCCAAGATACCATAATCGGTAAATGATTTTATAGGATTGAAATTGAACACAAATACTAGATCTCCACGCTTGAAAGCCAACACTTGATCATCATCTTTCTCCCAAAGTTTTTCCACCGGTTGATTTTGGAAATTACGTTTCCCTCCTATAAGTTTAATCATCGCATTATCAAATGCGTTTAGGAATCGATACTTCAAATCTTGACGGTCAACCAAGTCCCATTGACGACGGGCATATTTATAACTCCATCCGTTACCCTCGCGAGGAAAATCAATCCATTCGGGATGTCCAAATTCATTACCCATAAAATTAAGATAACCACCGTTTATGGTAGAACATGTAACCAAACGAATCATTTTGTGAAGTGAAATACCTCTATCCACATTCATATTTTCATCATCTACCATCATGTGCCAATACATATCACTATCAATCAGGCGGAATATAAGTGTCTTGTCACCTACCAGAGCTTGATCGTGGCTTTCGGCATAACTGATGGTCTTCTCGTCGGCACGGCGATTCGTTAGTTCCCAAAATATTGATGTAGGATGCCAATCTTCATCTTTTTTCTCCTTTATGGTTTTAATCCAATAATCGGGTATACCCATAGCCATGCGGTAGTCAAACCCCATTCCACCCCATTCTATTTTGGTTGCAAGTCCGGGCATACCACTCATTTCTTCGGCAATAGTGATAGCCTGCGAATTAATTTCATGTATAAGTTTATTGGCAAGTGTGAGATATGTAATGGCATTGGTATCCTGCCCTCCGTTAAAATAATCCTCATAGCCACCAAATGCTTGTCCCAAACCATGATTATAGTAAAGCATTGAGGTCACACCATCAAAACGGAATCCGTCAAAATGATATTCTTCCAACCAGAATTTACAGTTTGAAAGCAGAAAATGCATTACTTCATTTTTTCCATAATCAAAACAAAGTGAATCCCATGCCGGATGATCACGACGATCATCTCCATAAAAATACTGATTATAACTTCCATCAAATCTTCCCAAGCCCTCAACTTCATTTTTTACGGCATGAGAATGAACGATATCCATAATTACACTGATACCCATACTATGAGCAGTATCAATCAATCGCTTCAATTCATCAGGAGTACCGAAACGACTTGACGCCGCAAAGAAACTTGATACATGGTAACCAAATGACCCATAATAAGGATGTTCTTGGATAGCCATTATCTGAATTGCATTATATCCATCGGCTTTCACTCTGGGAAGAATATTCTCACGAAATTCATCATAGGTTCCTACATCTTCTTTATTCTGCCCCATACCTATATGACATTCATATATCAATAAAGGTGCTGTGTTTGGTTTAAATCCTTCATCGGTAAACTGATATGGATTTTCAGGCGCCCAAACTTGAGCAGAAAAAATATAAGATTTTTCATCTTGTACCACACGTGTAGCATAAGAAGGAATACGTTCACCATCACCTCCATCCCAATAAACATGTAATTTATAAATATCACCATGTTTTATTGCTTTTTCCGGAAGGGTTAATTCCCACACTCCGTTTTCAAGGCGTTTAAGACCATAATCTTCTCTTTCTTGCCAATCATTAAATGTGCCTATGAGATAAATTTTAGTCGCATTAGGTGCCCACTCACGAAATTTCCATCCGTTTTCATCACGGTGTAATCCAAAAAAATGATGACCATTGGCAAAATCACTCAATTTGATTTCTCCTCCGGTTAATTCTTTTTCTTTACGCAAAGCGTCTTCATGGCGACCTTCAATAGCTGCACGAAAAGGCTCCAGCCATGGGTCATTTTTTAAAATCTGAAGTTTTCTTTTCATATATCAGTATCTTTACGAAACAAATTTATGTATAATTAGCAACAAAACCAATTTTTTAAGTACCAACTTTTAATTATCCTTATTCAATTCTTTATAAAAACGATACATAAACAACATTCCGGCAACAAACAACGATACGGCAAACGACAAATAGACTCCAATGATACCTCCATTTAACGGGAATGCAAATAAATAACACGCAGGAATCCCCAAAACAATATATGCCCAAAACGCATATGTCATCACAGGTATAACACATTTTATTCCACGTAAAGCATTTGCATAAGCCACTTGTGTTGCATCTCCAAACTGGTAAATCATCCAAGGAAAAATAAGCATAAGCGCAATAGCTATAACATTTTCATCTGTTGTAAACAACCCTATTGCATTCCTTCCGCAAAGTAATAAAAGAATCGAAGCCATTAAGGCACTGGCAAGAATTATGTGATACCCCGCTTGCGCACAACGCCTAACCTGTGTTTTGTCACCAACACCCGAATAATTGGCAATCATAATCGACATACTTGCACCAAAACTATAATATACCATAAAACCAAGTGTTCCCATCACCAAAATCACCTGATATGCGGCAAGGTAATCACTACCCAACCATCCCACAAAAACAGCCGCAACAGTAAAAATAGCTGTTTCCATTCCCATCTGCAATGAAACCGGCAGTGACAATTTACCTATATATTTCAATTCCCTTATTGCAATACAACCGTCTTTAAAACCTTGCACATATACTCTATATTTTGATATAAACAACAGACACAAGACATAAACCACAAGCATATATATTCTGGCAATCAAAGTACTGACCCCGGCACCAAACAATCCCCATTCCGGAAATCCGAATTTACCATATATAAGAAGCCAATTACCAAATATATTCAGCACATTACCACTAATCAATATAAACATGGCAAGTTTCGTATCGGTGATTCCATCGGTAAACTGACGTAATGCATTGACAACCACAACAGGAAACATTGAAAAAAGGACAACTATATAATACGGTTTCATTAATGGAAGAAGATGTTCAGGTTGCCCCATTTCATCGAGAAAAAAATATAAAACAAGCATTACTCCACCACAAAACAGCCCAAATATAACATTTAAGGTTAAAGCCGTTTTTACGGCAGTACCTATACGGGAATGCTCCCCTTTAGAATAATATGCCCCCACAATTGGGGTCAGCCCATAAGAAAAGCCCAAACACACAATATTCATAAGATTGAACAAACTATTCACAAAAGAAGCCGAAGCTAAAGAATCGGTAGTATATCGACCTACCATCATAGTATCCACAAAGCCGGTAATAATAACACCCAATTGCCCAAGCAATATAGGCAAACCTATTATTAAAATCTGCTTATAATATTTACCATATTTCGTAAAAAAATCATTCATCATTATGCAAAGATAGGAAATTTACATCAATTTAATAGGTCGAGTATCAATATAAATAACTACCTTTGTTTTCACCTATCACAACATCCGAATATGACAAAATACATACTATTTCTTATTACTCTTGTTTTTTCAGTCTCAATAGGAGTAGCACAAAACAAACTTACTTCGCAAGATTTGAGTATTCTTGACAATGAAATCAAGAAAAAGCACATCTACGATAAGGCTAAATATGAACGAATCGCAACCCTTGCAAATAAAGCGAATTCATCGACAGAATTCAGCAATGAACGATATCATGCATTCATCGAATTAGCAAGAGAATATGAAACCTTTATTTCTGATTCGGCATTATCCTATTTCAATCAAGCCTTAAAAATAGCTAAAGAGCTTAATGATTCCTCAAAAATTGTATTAGCAAAAGTTGGTAGGATAAAAGTTCTTGCTATACTTGGATACTTCAAAGAAGGTATAACAGAACTGGACGAAATCGAAGCATACGGTGTACCGGAAGAGTTAAAAGCCGAATGGCTTGACACCGGCAGACAATTATATGCATACATGACAACCTATGTATATGACAACAAGGAACTCTTGGAGAAATACTTGAAACTATTAAATTATTATCGTGATTTACAGTTGGAGATTCTCGAAAATGATTCCCCCGAGCATAAATTATTTCTTGCAGAACATTATGTCATAAACGGACAAATGAGCAAAGCCAAATTGCTATTCGGAGAACTTATAGATGAGGTCCCCAATAGTAGTAATATCTATGCACGTGCAGCTCACAATATGTCTTCAATCAAGAAATATGAAGGACAAGAAGATGTTGCAGCATATTATCTTGCTCTTTCTGCTATATCCGACATTAAATGTTCCGTGAAAGAAACCATGAGTATTCAGGATTTAGCCATCTATCTATACAACAAAGGTGACATTACACATGCCTACAGCTACATATCATCATCTCTTGCCGACGCTGTTTTCTGTAACGCAAGATTACGTACAGCCGAAGTATCCAAGATTATCCCACTTATCGATGGTGCTTATAAAGAACAACTTGACAAGCAACGCGAAACGCTGGTTTTCACCAATCTTCTCGTAGGGATTCTTTCTGTTGGACTCATTATTATTATCGTAATTGTACTACGCCAAATGGAAAAAGTAAAAACTGCTCGCCAACAACTAAAAGAAGCTAATAGCATTAAAGAAGAATACATTGGACATTTTCTTGACATTTGTTCTATTTACATGGATCGCCTTGACAATTTCAGCAAACTCGTCACCAGAAAAATCACAGCCGGACAAGTTGAGGAGTTACTAAAAATGGCAAAATCAAACAAATTTACAGAAGGACAACATCAACAATTCTATGACAATTTCGACGCTACATTCTTACACATTTATCCCTCTTTCATTGAAGATTTCAACAAATTACTTTTACCCGAAGAACAAATAATAATAAAAGAACCGGGACACTTAACTACCGAACTACGCATTTTTGCCTTCCTACGCATGGGAATCGAAGATAGCAATAAGATTGCAGGTTTTTTAAACTATTCGGTAAACACAATTTACACTTATAGAAACAAAATTAAAAACAAAGCAAAAAATCGCAATACATTTGAAAATGATGTAGTAAAAATAGGTTCATTTTCTTAATATATTAATTTATATTTTACAAATATCATATTACCATAAATAGCATGTAATTCAATATTTTATAGATTATAAATTTGTAGATTAATTTATATTTCATTTATATTATCATCTTTATCGGGAAAATACGTTATATATTTGCAGTGTCAATGATAAAAACAAAGTTTTTTTAATCATTGATCACTGGATTCCTAACCTATAATAACGACACGATAAAAAGAGTTTTTATTTATGTGTCTCACTTTAAAAGACGTTTTTTTGATTCATTTATATAATAGTTGTTGTATTTATCCAAATGGGTAATCAATAGGTAATGTTTATTAGTTGTTAGTTTTTTTGGGGTATACTTTATTTAATGCCCTACAAGGTAAAAAGATTGTATTTAACGTTACGCATACGCGTAAACAAACAAGAAAGCACTTCGTGATGAAGTGCTTTCTTGTTTATAAAAATATCGCTATATATTATACTATATCTTTTCACCAAATGCCAAATCACCGGCATCTCCCAATCCCGGAACAATATAAGAATATTCGTTAAGAATTTCATCTATAACACCAACCCATAAAGTTGCATTAACCTCAGTAAATTTTTCTTTCACAAAATCAACAGCCTGACGTGAAGCAATTACCGATACGATATGAACTTTTTCCGGAATACCCTTTGTTAACAACGCTTTATATGCAAGTTCCATAGAAGAACCCGTAGCAAGCATAGGATCAACAAGTAACAACGTTTTTCCTTCAAGCGACGGCGATGCAATATAACCTATTTCAACATCAAAGTCCTTATGGCTATCGTCTTTATATTTCCTGTATGCCGAAACAAAAGCATTCTCCGCATTATCAAAATAAGAGATAAAGCCTTCATGAAATGGTAATCCGGCTCGTAACACTGTACTTAATACTACTTTATCCGAGATTTCCACACAATCTGAAACGCCCAACGGAGTAGGAGTTTGTACCCTTTTATAATTTAAGGTTTTTGAGATTTCGTAAGACATAATTTCACCTAATCGTTTAAGATTCCTGCGAAATCTCATACGATCACATTGAATATTCACATCGCGCATTTCTTTAATATACACCCCTATTAAAGAATTCTGTTCTGCAAAGTTTACTACATTCATATATTATATTTTTATTTGTTTTTCAGTTTATGTACACCAAGAGTTTCAATACAAGAAACTTTATCCATAGCCAAACGACTTTTAAGTTCATCCAAAGAACCCATTTTCATCTCGGAACGCATAAATTTCACAAACGAAACTTTCAAACACTGACCATACAAATCACCGTCAAAATCGAATAAATTCACCTCAAAGGTCTGATTTCCTCCTTTTATAACAGTGGGACGCACACCAATATTAGCCATACCACCGTAAATTTCACCATTTTCCAATTCCACTTTGACAGCATAAACACCTTTATGTGGCATGATCAATTCAGGAGTGACATCAATATTAGCCGTTGGGTAACCTATTTTTCTCCCGTTTTTAAATCCATGAACCACAATACCCGACAATTCAAACGGACGCGTTAGATAAGCCATAGCCAAATCTACTTTACCCTCTTCAAGTACCTTTCTTATCAAAGACGAACTCACTGGACTATATTCACCTTGATATTCTTTTGCTTTCAACACCTTAACGCCAACCTCAAGCCCATGAGCAACATAATCTTCAAAATATTCATCTTTACCATGACCAAAATGATGATTAAACCCAACCATCAAAATATCCACACCATAACGAACATTAAGCAAACTAATAAAATCCCTAGAACTCAAATTTGACAGCTCCGTAGTAAAATCCATTAAAATTACCACATCTACCCCCATTTCATCGAGATATTTCAAGCGATCATCAAGAGTCATAACCATACGCAATCCTCCATCCGGACGCAAAACTCTTTGCGGATGAGTAGTAAATGTTATCACTGCCGATTTCAGTCCGTTCCGCTTTGCTTCATCTCGTAATCCTGCAAGTAAAGTTTGATGTCCCAAATGAACTCCATCAAACATACCAATAGTAGCAATGAGCCTGCATTCAGTGTTTATTCTATCCTCTCTAAAAACTTCCATTTCATCGAGTTTTTTGAAGGTTTGTCATTTTTTTGTCAATAAAATAATTCATAAATTCAGATTCAGGCTTTATCCATGCTGTATTAAAACCTAATTGAGCAGCCGAATCCAAATTTTTCCGTGAATCATCAAAAAATAATGTTTCCTCAGGCTTAATGCCCAAATATTCCATAGTATATTCAAAAATCTTTCGATCAGGTTTTACAGCCTTTGCTTCATAAGAAAGGACCAAACCATCAAAATAATAGTTCATATTCTTTCCATCACCACAAAAGTATTTTTTTATCCTATTTTCAACATGAATAGAATTAGTATTTGACAATAAATAAATTTTATACTCTTTATGCAAAGATTCCAAAGCACGCAATCTATGAGTAGGAATGCCAACAAGAAATTCACAAAAAGCATTATCAATAGCCTTACATGTCGTTCCGGGTGCAACCAGTTTTTTCACTTCCGAATGAAATTCATCTTCCGATAACATTCCTTCTTCAAGAGCAATAAATACTCCCTGCTGTGAATATTCTCCAAAATGTGTTTGGGCATCACACATCCCCAATTCCTCAAAAGCTCGAACACAATTTTCTCTTTTAAGGTCCATTATCACTCCACCCAAATCAAAAAGCAGATTTTTTATTATACGTTCAGCCATAGATACTCTTATAATTTCCGCAAAGTTAACGATTTATTGTGTATTACAATTATCCCTTTAGTTCTATTTTACATCATTCACGAATTGTGTTATTTTTTATTAATCTTACATAAATAATCTTATAATTTTGTTTTATCCTGACACATATCCACTTCCACATGATAAAATTTCCACAAATATATCGTATATTTGCAACGGAATGGACGCGGAGGGGGCATGCAGCTCCCTCGCTTTTTTTATAATAACAAAAATATGATTGATAAATCAGAACTCATAAAGGTAATAAACGAATCATTGGAAAACAGTGAGTTGTTTTTGGTAGATGTTAATGTGAGTCGGGATAACAATATAATAGTGGAAATCGACTCTATGGATCGTGTAAGTATTGACGATTGCGCCAACATTACACGAACGATTGAATCTGCTTTTGACCGCGACAAGGAAGATTATGAATTGGAAGTAGGTTCGGCAGGACTTACATCACCTTTTAAAGTAAAGCGCCAATATGAAAAATATCTTGGAGAAGATGTTGAGGTACTCACGAATGATGGTCGTAAACTTAAAGGAGTCCTAAAGGAAGTTCTTGACGAGACCTTTATTATAGGAATCACAAAAAAGGTCAAGCCTGAAGGTGCAAAACGTCCGATTGAAGTTATTGAAGACGAAACAATTAATTATAACGAAATAAAATATACAAAATACTTAATTCAGTTTAAATAGAATTATGGCAAAGAAAGAGGAAGCCATCGACATGGTAGACAGATTTTCAGAATTTAAAGAGCTGAAAAACATTGACAAGACAACAATGATTAGCGTCTTGGAGGAATCATTCCGTAGCGTGCTGGCTAAAATGTTCGGCAGCGACGAAAATTTTGACGTTATCATGAACCCCGACAAGGGCGACTGTGAAATTTACCAAAATCTAGAAGTCGTTCCCGACGGTGAAGTAACCGACCCTGTAAAGCAAATCAGCCTTACCGAAGCTAAGAACGACCCCGATGATCCCGATCCCGATTGTGAAGTAGGTGAAGACCATACAAAGAAAATTGACTTCGCAAAATTTGGTCGTCGCGCCATTCTTAATTTGCGTCAAACTCTTGCCAGCAAGATTCTTGATTTGCAAAAGGATGCTATTTACTCTAAATTTAAAGAAATGGAAGGTGAACTTGTTACCGGAGAAGTTTACCAATTATGGAAAAAAGAAATTCTACTTCTTGATGACGACAAGAACGAACTTCTTCTTCCCAAAGATCAACAAATCCCAAGCGATTTCTATCGCAAGGGTGAAACCGTACGTGCCGTAATCGAACGCGTCGATAATCATAACAACAATCCAAAGATTATCGTATCACGTACAAGCGAAAATTTCTTACGCCGTTTGTTCGAACTTGAAGTTCCCGAAATTCACGACGGTCTTATTGTTATACGCGCAGTTGCCCGCATACCGGGTGAACGTGCCAAGATTGCAGTAGAAAGTTATGATGACCGTATCGACCCTGTTGGAGCATGTGTGGGTGTAAAAGGAGCACGTATCCACGGAATCGTGCGTGAATTGAAAAATGAAAATATCGACGTTATCAATTATACCAACAACCCTCAGTTATTTATCCAACGCGCGCTTAGCCCTGCTAAGATTTCTACAATTCGCTTGGATGAAGAAAACAAGCACGCTGAAGTATTCTTGCGTCCCGAAGAAGTTTCACTTGCCATTGGTAAGGGCGGTCTTAACATCAAGTTGGCTTCAAAACTTACAGGTTATGAAATTGATGTATATCGCGATCTTGATGCCGAAGGTGAAGAAGATATCTACCTTGACGAATTCAAGGACGAAATAGAGTCATGGATTATCGAAGCATTAAAGGACATGGGTTGTGCTACTGCAAAAACAGTACTTAACACACCACGCGAAGTGCTTATCGAGAAAGCCGACTTGGAAGAAGATACAGTTGACAACGTAATTGCAGTGCTAAAAGCAGAATTTGAAGATTAATCTGCAACACAGCACTTTTACCAACTCAAAACGATAGTCAATCCTTAAACAAAAAACTTATTAAAATAATATATGCCAGTTAAAATAAGTAAAGCAGCAAAAGAATTGAATGTAGGAACTCAATCTATCATTGATTTCCTTAGCAAGAACAACATCACAGTTGATTCCAATCCCAACACTCGTATTTCCGACGAGCATTACCAAATGCTTGTAAATGCGTTTAAGACAGATCGCGACCAAAAAATCAAATCGGCAGATTTCTTCAAAGAACGTCAAAAGGAAAAAGTGAAACCAGCTAAGGAAGAGCCCAAGGTAGAAGAGATAAAAACTACAACCGACCCTGTACAAGCACCCAAAGTTTTGGGTAAAATAGACTTGTCCAAGGCGGGAAAACCACAGCCAAAACAGGAAGAGCCAAAAGCTAAAGTTGAAGCGCCCAAGGTTAATAAAACGCAAGAAAAGCCTAAAACAGATGCCAAGAAGCAGGTTCCTGTACAAAAACCGGCTGTATCCGACGTGAAAAAAGAGGGAAAGAAAGAAGAAAAGAAAGTTCAAAAGCAGCAACAACCTGCACAAAAGCCACAACAGCCTAAAAAGGCAGAACAACCGGTGCAAAAACCGGCAGAAAAGCCTGTTAAAGCACCTGTTAACGTTGAGACCAATGAAGTTTTCACACTTTCAACTCCCACTCTTTCAAGTACACCTAAGGTTGTGGGCAAGATAGACCTTTCGGCTATTAATCAACAAACTCGTCCTAAGAAAAAATCCAAAGAAGAGAAGCGTAAAGAACGTATTGACAAAGAAAAATCTTTACAAGCAGCACGTGCAGCCGCAAGCGGTGAAACTGGCGACCGCAAAAAGCGCAAACGCATAGGTAAAGAAAAGATTGACATCGAAAAAAGCGCAAAACAAATCAATAACGAATCTTCTCGCAAAGAGCAAAAACAAAATAACGGCAATCCAAGCAACCAACCACAAGGTGGCGGAAAACGAAACAAGGAAAAGAAACCAAAACGTCCGTTTAAGCCCGAAGTAAGTGAAGAAGACGTACAAAAGCAAGTAAAAGAAACACTTGCCCGACTAACGTCCAAGCCAAACAAAAAATCGGCAAAATGGCGTAAGGAAAAACGTGATGCAGTAAATGAACGTGAACGCGAAGCTGCCGAACTTGAAGCAGCAGAAGGTAAAATCCTGAAGTTGACCGAATTCGTTACTGCCAACGACCTTGCCGTAATGATGGATGTACCTATCAACAAAGTTATCGGTACATGTATGAGCATAGGCGTAATGGTTTCTATCAACCAACGCCTTGACGCCGAAACTATCAATATCGTTGCCGAAGAATTCGGATTCCAAACCGAATTCGTAAGTTCCGAAGTGGTTAACGCAATTGCAACCGAAGAAGATAACGAAGAAGACCTTGAACCACGTCCACCGGTAGTAACCGTAATGGGACACGTCGATCACGGTAAGACTTCTTTGCTCGACTACATTCGCAAAGCCAACGTAATTGCAGGTGAAGCAGGTGGTATCACCCAGCACATCGGTGCTTACAACGTGAAACTTGCCAATGGTCGTCGCATTACATTCCTTGACACTCCGGGTCACGAAGCATTTACTGCGATGCGTGCCCGCGGTGCAAAAGTTACCGACATCGTTATCGTTATCGTAGCTGCCGACGACAATATCATGCCTCAAACGGTGGAAGCAATCAATCACGCTTCGGCTGCAGGTGTGCCCATTGTGTTTGCTATCAACAAAATAGATAAACCTACCGCAAACCCTGAAAAAATCAAGGAAGGTCTTGCCAACATGAACTACCTTGTTGAAGACTGGGGCGGTAAATATCAATCTCAAGATATCTCAGCAAAGAAAGGTATCGGCGTGGATGAACTTATGGAAAAAGTTCTACTGGAAGCCGATATGCTTGAATTAAAAGCCAACCCTAACCGCAAGGCAACCGGTTCTATTATAGAATCATCACTTGACAAAGGTCGTGGATATGTCGCAACAGTGCTTGTTCAAAACGGTACATTGAAAATGGGAGACATCTTGCTTGCAGGAACACATTACGGCAAGATTAAAGCTATGTTCAATGAACGTAACCAACGCATACAAGAAGCAGGTCCGGCTGCTCCGGTACTTATTCTTGGCTTGAATGGTGCGCCTACTGCCGGTGACACATTCAATGTAATGGATTCCGATCAGGAAGCTCGTGAAATCGCCAATAAACGCGAACAATTGCAACGTGAACTTGGATTACGCACACAAAAGCGTATTACACTTGAAGATATAGGTCGTCGCAAGGCTCTTGGAAGTTTCAACGAACTTAACATTATCGTTAAGGGTGACGTGGACGGTTCTATCGAGGCATTGACCGACGCACTTATCAAGCTATCCACTCCAGAAGTACAGGTTAACGTTATCCACAAGGCTGTGGGTGCTATCACAGAAAGCGACGTTACGCTTGCTTCTGCATCCGACGCTTACATCATCGGCTTCCAAGTACGTCCTTCACAAGCAGCACGCCGTCTTGCCGAAAATGAAGGTGTTGACATTCGACTCTATTCTATCATCTATTCAGCAATAGAAGACGTCAAGAGTGCAATGGAAGGTATGCTTGAACCTGAAACTAAAGAAGTAATTCTTGGTTCTGCCGAAGTTCTTCAAACCTACAAGATATCCAAAGTGGGTACTATTGCCGGAGCCATTGTGCGTGAAGGTAAAGTCAAGAAGAATTGCAAGGTACGCGTGATTCGCGATGGTATTGTGCGTTACACCGGCGATCTTGGTTCATTGAAACGTTTCAAGGATGACGTTAAAGAAGTTACAACAGGATTTGACTGCGGTCTTAGCGTTGCAGGCTACAACGACATTCAAGAAGGCGATATGATTGAATCATTCGAAGAAGTACAAGTTAAGAAATCACTATAAGATTACTTACTCAAAATCAATGGGCTGTGTCACATGCAATTTGACACAGCCCATAATATTTTAATCATCACAGCTAAATTCTCCCAACTGCATGAACTTCTATCTAAACATCGGTTCAAATCTCGGTAATCGCAAAGACAATATCACAAACGCCGTAAAACGGCTGGAAACCGCCCTAAAATCCACGATTACACTCAGCACAATGATTTCCTCTACTGCGTGGGGATACGACAGCGAAAACACATTTATCAACGTGGGAGCAACATTTGAAAGTAAGCTATCTCCTTTTGAGGTTCTGAAAATAGCAAAAAATGTCGAACACAATATGGGTAGTGCTGTTCACCGCAATCAAGACGGAACTTATTGTGACCGTCTTATAGACATTGATATAATTGCCGTTGATGATTTGGCAATACACAGTGAGATTCTCACAATCCCGCACCCACGCATGCACATGCGTGAATTTGTTTTACGTCCTATGATTGAATTAGCTCCAAACTGGATTCATCCCGGTCTTCACAAAACGCCCCAACAACTGCTCAATGAGCTATAACTTATAGTTAACTCATAACTCCGGTTTCCAACTCATTTTTTAAATAGGAATAAACATATAAAGCACTTTGATAATAAAGTCCCGTAGCAGAATTACACAACTTCGCATACGTATCAGAACCATATAAAACATCCAAAGCTTCTTGCATTGTCATGTTATATTCTTTCATCAATAATTCAGCTATATCCACAGCCAAACCCTCTTTCATATATTCAAAGTTCCCATTCATACATTATAATATCATAATTTTCCTCCTGCTCTTCTACAATACAATGCCACACTGTTTACAGCTTCATCAAAATCTAATGTGTGAATTATTCCATAATTTTCTTCAATAAAACTCACACCTTTATGATTTCTTATATACCGATATGCCTGAGTATCGGTAAGATTGAAACGCTTGGCAAATTCATTCACCAACACCACTATATATTCTAAAATATCCCTAACGCTATATTTCATAACTATATCATTTAGACCTTACGCAAAGATATAATATTAATAACAAAAAACAAAATCAACTGCTTGAGGAAATTTATTTTGGGTAAAATGCAAAATAAATTTGCATTCTACCTATATTTATTGTATCTTTGTGGTGGAATTACAAATTATAACATTAATACTATGAACAAACACACTAATGAACTTCTCGCTATGCGAGACCGTGAACTTGTAGCAGCCTACAAGAAATTCCTCAAAGAAGAGTTTAAAAAAGGCACTCCTGTCAACCGCAGAGAGATAATCAACCGAGTTATCCTTGAATCACGACCGCATTTTCATGTGAGTTACGAACATGCCTATAAGGTTTTAAGCACGATTCGTAACAGCAGTAACCGGATTTTCCGAAAAACACTCCGACAACAGATGTGGCAAGAACTTTTATCGCTTGTAGAAGATGAAATAAGGGAACGACCTTATCTCAACCTTGGACACGCACTGTCTCGTGTTCTCGCCGAAAAGCGTGCAAGCCGATTCTACATCTCACCCGTTTATTGTTACAAACACCTTTATTCCGTTAAACCATGAAAAACACAATTAACATTGCATTAAGCCTGCCGGCTATAAAACAAAACATACTGGCTGAATGTGCTTGGGTTGACGCAACCAATCTTGCCACCCTGCCGCCTATCATAAATCCCACCGAAAACCAAGACATCGAAAAGATGATTCTCGCAAGTATCACCGTTTTCTGCACACGTTTTTCGGGATATATAGTCTCAACACGGCAAGATGAAGACATTTATCACATCGAAATGAGTTTTATTCCCAACACAGCATGCTTCCAAAGGAATTTAACCCGGTTCATCGA
The DNA here is from genome assembly GCA_964613095.1 of uncultured Muribaculaceae bacterium. Taxonomy (GTDB): domain Bacteria; phylum Bacteroidota; class Bacteroidia; order Bacteroidales; family Muribaculaceae; genus RGIG4576. The sequence goes on from CAZTFX010000008.1 coordinate 21,156, forward strand.
AGAATTTGTCGTTTGCCAACTTTTTGCCAACGCCTACGCACCGCAAAAACAGGCTCAACACATCACATCTATGTATCACGACAGGCTTACGGCTATAATACGTTCAATCACACATTCACTTGCTCTATATGCCGCTTAGCCCTCAGTTTTATCGACTGACTTACCACGCAATATTGATTGCAGGAACGTGTCCTCTCCTTCAAGACTGCTTATGTAGTCCTCCATAGATTCATTGTCTTTCAAGCCCAACTTGAAGCGTTTTAATCTTGATTTGCGCTGTCTCAAGCTGTCTTCCGACGTGTTAAGCATAAGTGCAATCTTTGACGAAGGTACTTTAAGGCACAACAGACAACACAAATGCATTTCTTCCATATTCAAATCGGGGTGATGGGTCTTTAATCGGCTTATCACCCCATTATGGCTGAAATCCAATGCTTTCCACAGCATCTCCAATTCCTCTTTGCCGAGAACAGCCTTTTTGCCGGTCAAATCACCGGTTTTTATCTTCTTCAATTGCCTTATTTTCTTCACCACATCATTCATCTCAAATATATGCTCTTTAAGCAATCGTCGCTGTTTACGGGTTTCTTGCAATTCAGTATCTTTCAACAACAGAGCCTCACGCAACTCACCCGATTTCCTATCATGCTCCCTTATCGCTTCTTCTTTGTCTTCCAGTACATCACGCACCTTGCGTAATTCATCCATTTTATTCTCCAGTGTAACCATCACATCATTCATCGCCTCATCTTTTGCCTTCACCTTTTCATTCATCTTTCCGGTTTTATAGACAATATAAAAAGAAACACCGGCTATAAAAACAATCAACACAATTATACCATAAATTATAATAATCTGTTGAGACTGCGACTGCACTTTCAGCTCACTGTTTTCCAATTTTGTAGCCGTTACATCATACATTTTTTGATACTTCATGGAATTATTACGCATCAGCTCTTTATAAGAGGAATCCAGACTCTCGGCATGTTTTTTCTCCATCTCCCATGCAGTTTTATAGTCCTCCTTTCCATACTTTATTCTTGACAAATCGCCATAATACATTACTTTATTCACTATATCGGCAGTATCAAGTCTTGCTGCCCTCAGGCAACTATCGGCAGTATCCCATTGCTTAAGGTTGATATATATTTCACACAGCGTCCCATTTATTTTCTTTTTATCCATAGAAGTTTCAACATACTTGATTGCCTCTTTTGCATAATACATTGCAACATCATTTTCTTTTTTATAAGCGTAACAATTAGCAAGTTTATTTAATATTGAGAATTTCATGTAATCCAAAGAGTTGGTTTCCGCAATATAAAGAGCTTCCTTATAATGCCTTATTGCCATGTCATATCTCCCATTTCTCAAATGATTCCAACCTTGATGAATTTCGGCATCGGCAATCAGATGATAACCACCAGCCTCACGCGCATATTTTTTTACGTCATCATATAGTTTCAATGTCTCATCATTGAAATTATCATTATTTTGCATAAAAGCCCACGACGAATAAATATTTGCCTTTAAAGCCAAACTATCCGCAGGAGTTTCCTCTTGAGCCTTGTTATAATAATAAATCGCTTGTTTACGATCCCCCATATCTTCATAAACATCTGCAGTATAGTAATAAACCTTTGCTTTCATGGCTGAATCACCATGCTCACTATAATAATCCACAGCGACCTTTATAAGCGAATCACTCGTAGAACGCGCATTAAGCCAATCAAGAGCCACCGTGTAATGATATGCATAGTAAGCCCTATCATGTTCGGCTGCAAAATCTTCCACATTCATCTGCTTCAACACCTTAAAAGCACTGTCGGTATCGGTAACAATCAATCGATGAATCTCTACAAGACACTTATCATATTCCGGATTCTTATCTGCACAAGAGCACGTAGCTATTATTAACAACAGATAACAAATTCTCAAAAGATACTTCATTCTTTTCTCATTCATTTTTATAGTTAAATCTCCATCAAAATTAAAGACTTTTGGCTGTTGTTTTTTAATACATCACACATATGTCACACTTTTTGCAGGTTAAACTTTGTTAACACCATGATTGCCATTATTTTATAAATTCTATTTTAGAGAAAATGTCACAAGATGTCACACAATCACCCCACCATTTTATCATATATTTGTATAATAAAGCCAGTATTAACTACAATAATTTACCATAATGAGAAAAACTATTTTAATCATCATCCTTTTAACAGGAACTACTAATTTATTAAATGCTCAAATAATTCAAAAAGACGACACTATCATCTTTCCATTAGATCCTCCATTTAGAGTACATTGCATTAACTCTAATAACATAATTGAGTTTACTGCGACCACCCCGGTCACTATTCCATAATTGTGGAAAACGATGGATTGTTAATCGAAGATAATGAAATAATGCTTAATGCCGGTGAATCCCATATAATAGATTTATCTGCATATCCGGCAGGAACCTATAGAGTAATTGTACGCGATATTCTTTATTGCAAAGAATATGAATATTTCTTCACTAAACAAGATGACGATTTTGAATTATTCTAAACCATATTATAAAAATTAAAACAAATTAATTATGAAAAAGCATTTAATCTTTTCACTACTGGGAATAGTAGCATTGGTTGCTTCATTTGTAGCTTGTTCAGATAGTCCGAATTTTGGAGAGCAAGAAACACAAAACAACAACGAACTGATTCTTAAAGCAAAAGCCATTGTTCAAAGTCAAGGAAACACAGTCTCCCTACCAACGCCGAATAAGCTTTCTCAACACGGCAACCAATCAAGAAGTGTATCACATTTGGCTGATTTAACACCTTTATGGGATAGAGCAACTACACATGCCGGCGGTAACGAAACTATTCTTATCGTTCCGTTACAAAGCGATGAAGAAATACGGTCAAGAGTATTTATTAAACAAGGCGAAACAACCTCTTATCAATTTGCAAAAACTTTTTCTCGTTTAATTGTAAAAGGAGACCAAGCATACGTACTTACTTATATGCCGGAAAGTAATTATGCCTCTTCTCATAGCGACATTGAAAATGAACTTAAATACAATCCTACCGACGTAAATTTTACAGGTATGATTGTGACATCAAAGCTAAACGGTAGTGTAAATTGGGGATATTTATATGAAAATGGAACTCTTGCACATTACGTAGCTCCTGCTTCAAAATATTGCCACGATGAAAATTGCACAGAACAGCACAACCATGAACATAATGTTGGTTTTTCTGTGATATTTAACCTTCATACTGTAAATACTTCTAGAAGTACTACTTATGAAGAAAGTTCAGAAACGGATAAATGCAACTTTTGCGGTGAAGCAGAAAAAGACTGTACTTGTGACTTCCTTTTAAAACAATGCCCAATATGCTTACAATATAATGATTATTGTACATGCAAAGATGATGATTTAGATCCTGAAGAGAATTACTGCGAGATTTGTGGAGAATATAAAACATTTTGTACATGTTATGATATTTGCGAAATTTGTAAGCAAAGTCCATGCATATGTTGTAACTGTGGTGCTTCTTGCACAAATTCTGAGTGTAATTGCGGCAAAACCGGTGAATGCTATTGTAATTAGATTCTATAAAATCACACAATCAGTACGCAAATTATACTCATAATTAATTGCGTATAATTTGCGTACTCATAATCCTCTTTTATTGATTACCTAAAGTTATTTTTGTTTAAGATTTTAATAACACCCTAAAAAATACATGATTATGAAAAAAAGAACAGTTTTAACAACATTACTTGTGTGTATAATATTTTCCATTACCTCAATGGCTAATAACATCGTTTCAATAAATTCAAACGACTTAACCGGTTCTCAAAAAAGAGCCCTAATTTATACTAAAGAGCTTCTTAATCTTAAAGATAATGTAATTTTGTTACCTCTTGAGATTAATGCATTAATAGGAGATACAATAACAAAAGAACAATATCAAGCTACACCCCATTTCGAAGAAGCTTATTTTGAAGAGAACAAAAATTTTAGTGTCTCTCTTATTGTACCATTAACAGTAAAATGCAACATGGGCGTAATAAAGTCTTTTTTATACGTAAATAGTAATGGACACTCAGAATTTTACCGAATACTTAAAACAGTACTACCTATCCATATCAATAATACTAAAAATGAAACTTATTTCCTTATCACATCTAATATAGATGGGATAATGCTGAGAACAATATTGTATGATAACAATAAAATTGTTGAACAAATTGATGGTGTTGTTGGACTTTCTGGGATAATTGATTATAAAAAAAGTAACAAAAACAGAAAAAGTATTATAACAGAAAGATTTACTAACATAAACGTACTAAAAGGCAAAGGTAACAATATACGATATGATGAATTTGAACAATATAGAGTAAATGCTATGATAGCTAAGAATGTACCTATAACACCAGGCTCTTTAACACCAGCACCACAAAGAAAATACTAAACAACGTAATCACCCCTATACATTCAAGAGGACATTAATAAATCGAATAGAATATGTTTAAATATGTTTAAACATTTTTATATATGAAAAAGAATTTTTTAATTTCGTTACTGGGAATAGCAGCATTGGTTGCTACATTTGTAGCTTGTTCAGATAGTCCGAATTTTGGAGAGCAAGAAACACAAAACAACAACGAACTGATTCTAAAAGCAAAAGCTCTTATTTTAGCACAAGGCAACAATGTGTCATTGCCAAAAGTTAAAAAAGCCGGAGAAGAAAGTTTATTGTCTCGTAGTAATAGCGCATTAGTTGAAGCCACATTGTTATGGGATGAAGCTAAAACCTACAATAAGGAAAATGAAACTGTTGTTTTGGTGCCTATGCAAAATGATGAAGAAATACGTTCAAAAGTGACAATAAAAAAAGGAGAAGACCTATCTTATCAATTTGCTAAAACATTTTCTAAATTGATAATTGTATTCAGAGGAGAAGAAACAATTTCTCGCGTATTTACCTATCTTCCGGAAAGTGAATATGCCTACGATAACAAAGAAGCATTAAATGACTTGGGAATAGATCTAAAAGAAGCCGGATTTCATGGTTTCGTGTTGGTTACATTCTTGAACGGAGACCGTTCTCATGTGTTCCGATATGAACATGGCAATTTATATAGTATTCTAAAAAAAAGCAATACTCATTCTCATGAAGATTGTAAAGATTCAGAGTGTAATCACAATCATAATGATGACATAACCAAAACAACGGTTTCTATCAAACTATTTACAGAATTCTCATTATCAAGATCTACTACATATAATGAAAGTAGTGAAGGAGAAGGCAATACTGGAGGTTCTAATATACCATGCTGTGGAACAGAAGACGGCAAGGTTTGTGGTTGTTCAACAAATTGTACGTGCGGAAATTATTGTGATTGTATCAATGAGATAAGTTGTTGGTGCGGATTTCAAGAAACAAATAAATGTAGTGGTTGCGAAAAACCATACGAAGATTGTACATGTGTGAGATGTGAATACTGTGGAGATATTAACTGCTCTTGTAAAGATTTTTGTGATAATTGCGGACACATTAATGCATATTGTACTTGTGGACCTTGTGAAATATGTAAACAGGATCCATGTGTATGCTATACATGTGCAGCATGTACAAATTCCGAATGTTCTTGTCAAGATGGAGGATTCTGTTTGTGTAAATAAGAGATGTTTTATAACATTATAAGTACGCAGATTGTACTCTATATATAAATACGTACTAATTGCGTACTTATGTTCCTTTTTGAATATTTTTAAAACATATTTTTGCAAAAAAATATAAACATAGAGGTAAATAACAATATAAATATAAAATCATATGAAAGTAAAAGTTATTATCATGTCATTATTATTGGGACTAGGTTTCCCTGTAATAGCAAGTACAACTAGAGTGTCAACATCCCAAATAACAACTGTGGACGTGAGTAAGATGTCGAACAAAGAAGGTAAAGCCTACGAAAAACGACAGAAAGAAATCAAAGATTCCATAGACCATGCGCAAGCCGTAAACGCTATAAAAAGCGGTAATTTTATAATGCTTGTAGAACGTCGTGATTCAATAGAAATAAAAACAGCCGGAGAGAAACGCATCAATATCCTTATCGTTGAAAATGGTAAAGATGTATTATTTCAAAGTGGAGTAGAAAATTCCACAACAGGAAATAATAATATGGGAGGGGTAACTGTTGATACCGAAATAACCAAAACCGGGAAAATAGAAGAAAAGAAAAACGGAGAAGTGAAATGTAAATATGATATCATGGGTATCTATTTGGCAGGTAGAATCAATCTTAAACTGAACAAAAAAGATAATTATGCCGAGATTGGAATCACCAATAATAAGGATGGTGCTTTTTATGACCTATCGGGTGTGATTTTACCATACGACAAAAACGGTATAGCAAGAGAAATTAAGATAGGTCGTAAATTTGTTCCCAATGGAAGTGGCAAGGTTAAAGGTATGAAGGGCAACAACGACCACTTAAGTAATTACATAAATTTCGGCGAAATTAACGACAGAGAAAACTAACGTATATCTCAAATTCTTAAAAATATAAGAAAAGCAGAAAGGTGTATAGTTTAAATTAATTTTACAAACTTTCTTATTTGGTATTTATGAAAACACGCACCAAGTACACCTTTCTGTTTCTTACTACAAAAATAAGCAAAATAACTGCATATTTAATATTTTTCATTATTTTTGATTGGATATTTTACTAACCACTAAATATATAAATTATATGAAAGCATGGAGAATTTTAACGTTGCTGTTGATAAGTGTTATTAGCACGTTTTTTGTATCTGCAAATGGCATAAAAACAGAAACCTTTAGGAATTTAAATCGGGAACAAAAAGAAACACTTGAATATGCACAAAAATTGCTAACTCGTTTGGATGGGAAAGTTGCATTGCCTCTAGAAATAAACGCTTTGATAGGAGATACAATAACCAAAGACCAATATCAAGCTACACCTTTATGGAACGAGGCATATTTTGAAGATACTGAAGATTGTTTGTCTCATCTTGTGATCCCCATGAAAGCAGTATCCCCTAGAGGTACAGTCATATCGTGCTTAAATGTGAAATATAGTAACGGTTACAATTTCTACAGAACCGTAGAAACAATATTGAGTACCCCAAGCCAAGTTAAAGTAACAGAAAATGCTTTCTCAGGAATTGTGGTAAAATCCAACATGAATGGAATTTTTATGAGATCGTTCATATATGACAATGGTGAATTAAAAGAACAGATAGAAGGTTTGATAGGAAACAAAGGATACGTAGACTACGACCGCAGATTTAGATATCAAAATATTAACATACAACAGACCATTGAACAAATGGGTGTGGGGCGTTTCAGACATGTTTCTAATTTAAAAGATAAGTACAATAACCCTGCTCACTGGATATATGGAGAAGAGTTTTTTAATAGAGTGAAAAGATTTAGGTATTAAAATATCCTTTATTTTTCAAGGTGAAACTTAGTTTCTCTTAAAAAAACTATTATTACTTATCAATGAGTAGATTCATTGCAATTCATTGATCTGGTTAAATTAAATTAATTTTCAGGGGGATTTTATATACAATTCTTTGAAATATCGTATTTTATTAATATATTTAGAGCATTATAATGCTTTGTATATATAAACCATTAAAATGATTTATTATGAAAAAGAATTTTTTAATTTCACTATTGGGAATAGTAGCATTGGTTGCTACATTTGTAGCTTGCTCCGATAGTCCAAAATTCGGAGAACAAGAAACACAAACCAACAACGAACTGATCCTAAAAGCAAAAGCTCTTATTTTAGCACAAGGCAACAATGTGTCATATTTGTGAAAAATAATAGTCATTTAATCATTAAATTTAGGTATATGAAAGCAAGAAATATTTTAATAATCGTATTGTTAAGCATATTATATTCATTTAACATAACAGCACAAGAACAAATTCCTGCAAATTCTAAGAATCTAAATAAAAATCAAAAGAAAACACTTGCGTACGCAAATAGGTTGCTAAATCGATTGGATGGCAAGATTGCGCTACCTCTTGAGGTGAATATGTTGCTAGGCGATACTATTACTAAAGAGCAATATTATGCTACGCCAACATGGGATAAAGCATACTTTATGGAAGTAGATGGATTTACATCGACTATTATTTTACCTATGAATGTAAAAACGCCCAAAGGTGAGATAAACTCATTATTAAACATTTATAATAATGAAGAAACTCAGTATTACCGTTTTGTCGAAACTATAATAAAACCTACTATGCCTAATAAAACAATTGAATGTTACATGATATCCAACGTACAAGGTATTTTATTACAAAATTTAATATCAGAAAATGGAATTATAGCCGAAGTACAAAACAGTATGGTTGGTTATAGTGGTGTTATTGATGGTAAATCAAATAAAAGCAACTATGATAAAAAATCTATGGATCGTGTATTATATAAAGCTTCCGAATTTGGCAAACGGAGTATTTTTAAGTCAAATTCAAACGGACTAAATTGGATAAAAGCCAGTTCTGGTCCATTCAATTTTACTGACGGCTACAAGCCTAGAGGTAATTAATTTAATATCCTCATTGAAATAAGTGGATAGGTTTGTTGCAATATTACTTGCCGGAATCACGGTGTTCTTGCCTTTTGTAGGTGAACAAGTGGATTCCGGCGATTATTGTACACTCGCAATATTAATCGCAGGAAGTATTATTGCGCTTACTATCTGCTTGTGCAGGAGGAAGGTAACTATCCCTGTGTCTCGCACCGATGTGGCACTGTTGCTGTTTATCGGGTATATTCTTATATACGATGTATTCTCATCGGGATTACACCTTAATCGCCTGTTTCTTTATGTATTCTTATCATTGCTATATATAGCTGTAAAAACAAATCGAAAACTGGTTGAAAAATATTTCCCTTACGGCATTATAATGGCAGGTATTACACAATCGGTTATGGCTTACATGCAATTAGCCGATGTAATTCCATCCAACCACAATGCTTTCCCTTGCACCGGAAGTTTCCTCAATCCCGCTCCGCTTGGTGCCGTGACCGCCCTTGCTATTGTAACCGGTGTCACTCTGATGGTTAAAAAACAAGGCTCAAAGAGATATTTGATGATTCCGGGTATAGCTTTTATGCTTCCTGTCCTTTTTTATGCCGATTCTCGTGCGGCTTGGCTTGCCTGCACTGTTACAATCGCATTATTACCACTCAACTTATTGCCGGTCAAACGAATGTGGAAGATTTTAATCTTTATTTCATGCTTGGGCTTGTCGGCAATTCCGCTATATAACCACAAGCCGACTTCTGCCGACGCACGGTTACTGATTTGGAATAATTGTGCCGCCATGATTAAGGAGAAACCGATTATAGGGCATGGAACCGACGCTGTGAAACGCAATTATATGCTCTATCAGGCTGAATATTTTGCCAATGGCGGAAGTGATGAAGAAAAACTGATTGTAGCACACAACAATCACGCTTTCAACGAAGCTTTGAATGTATTATGCTCCTATGGCTTAGTGGGATTTATATTGATGACAGGGATGATTGCCTACTTTTTCATCGACTCGCAAAGATCAAGTATCCTGCCATACTCTATGGGGTGTATCCTGATATTCTCAATGTTCTCTTATCCTTTGGAGGAAATAACTCTACTCACTATAGCTGTACTTATATTGGCTTTGACTCCAAACTCAATCATAACGATATCGGTTTCAGGCAAAAAACGATTGTTGTCGGTAATGGCGGCAGGTGTTGTGCTTATTGTTTTCGGTTATGATTGGAACAGTTACAGAAAATTTGACAAAGCCGTTTCCAATATGTATTGGGATAAAAAGGACGCCGATTATGCCTCTATGAATTTTTCCGACATAAAGAACAATCCGTCGATAGTGGCACGATATGGAAAAACGCTGTATGAGGGAGGTTTTTACAGAGAAGCAATTCCCATATTGCAACAAATGGCACGATTGCGCCCTTCACCCGACGTATATTACGACTTGGGGGAATGTTATGAACGGCATAAAATGATTGCCGATGCTGAAAGGTGTTATCGCTTGGTGGCAGATATGCTCCCGGCTTATATTACACCGCAATACAAATTGCTCAAATTGTATCAAAGAACCGAGAACGCTTTTCAAGCCGAAAAGACAGCCCGATATATGCTCTCTATGCCATTGAAAAAAGAAACAGCGGAATCGGGAAAAATGAAATCGGAAGCACACAACTTTTTATCCACAATAAAAAATTAATTAATTTAAAATATTAACAAAAATGACAAGGAAATGAAATCTTTCTACCAACGGCATCAAAAAATAATGCAATCTCCAGAAATACAATATTTTCATCGCTTGCAATACCTATATGGGATAATGCTTGGAGTGAAAAGCAAGGTAATTCAACCGTACTTATTGTACCTTTAGAGAATGAAGATATTCGTGCCAAAATAAGTTTAATAAAAGAAGAAAGGATAACATATCTGTTCGCTAAAACTTTTTCTCGCCTTATTATTCGCCAAATAGACGGAAAGATAACATCAAATATATACACATATATGCCGGAAAGTAATTATGCCACGGATAATAGTGAAAAACTTGATACAATGGGATATTACCCACAATATAGTTTATTCAACGGTCTTGTAATGGTTTCTACATTAAATGGAATTGCTGAGCTTGGGTATTACTTTGAAAATGGAAAATTGTTAAAAAAATCTATAATAAATAGTTGCAATAAAAATGAAACATGCTCTCATACCGACAGTATTCATAACAGTAGAGTTTTTATGATGATTAATTTTTATACCCCAAACTCAATGTCTCGATCATCAGCTTATACTACAGATTCAGAAGTTTGTAAAAAATGTAACACATTTGGATGTGCATGCCTTCAAACTGAAGAAAAATGCAATTGCTTTTCATTAACAGAATATTTTTGTAACAAATGCCAACAAGATTATTGTGGATGTTTAAGCTCTTCAGAAGAAACATGTCTATGTATATTTTCTAATCCCAATACTTATTGTGAAACATGCGGACAATTAAAAGATTGGTGTCTATGTCCAACACAAGAAGTATGTAATACTTGTGGTACTAACCCTTGCGTATGCCCCAAATTATGTGATAAATGCTTAATGAAACCTTGTCAGTGTCCAGAACCGGATCCAGAACCTACACCAGAGCCAATACCGGATCCAGACCCTACCCCAACTCCAATTGACACATGTAATATTTGTAATCAATATCCATGTGCTTGTTGCGATGTTTGCGGAGAATCCCCTTGTGTCTGTGTGACAAACACAACACCTAGCGAATATATTGCTCACGACAATGACATTATAATTGGCGAAGAAAGTGCTTTTACCGGTGGCGGTGATTGTTGTGCTATGGCTGTAGTTGCTATGGCTCACAGAGCTTATGGCACAGAAAAAACAGAATCGGAAATGTACCAACTATATACAGAGTTAAATGCTTTGTCTCCCGAAGAATCTACCGTTTTAGATAGAAACAATATTTTTATGACAAGTCAATTTAATATGGGAACAACAGATAATTTGGCACAAACTGCAACATCAAGCGTAATTATTGTGAGATATGATAGACATTATATTCTTGTTGTTGGTGTACAATACGACGGTGATTTGATTTATGCCGACCCGCATAATGGAGGGTTATATGTTGTAAACGAAAGCTACTTCTCCGGTTGTGAAAACATTGTTATATATGGTAATGATTCTAAATCACTTAAATTAAATAATTTGGAAGATTTATAAAATTATTGTTGTATATTTGATTAATCTAAAACCTTTCAATTTATGATTCAAAGAACGATATATACAATAATTTTGATATTTATTTGTCTTGTGCCTATTATGGCACAAGACAATATTACTCCCGATACCGTTTATTTAAAGAAAATAGAGAAAAAAATCCCTCCAAAGTCCACAATGGCACGATTGATTAATCGCAATTGGTTTGAAATTCATCTAAAACACCTGTGGACTAATCGAAGTTATTCGGTGAGTTATACCGAAACCAAACGTATTGTAACCCAACTATCCGACAGCGGTACCGTGTTGAAAAGAACGGAATATGACTACTATTTATCCGGTGGAAAAGATAAACAATTCAAACAGGATAAAGTAGGAAAATCTTTTAATGGAAATTATATTGTATTCAGAGATACTACCAATAGCAAAAATAAGGTTCATAATATACATATAAATTCACTTAAAGGCTCTATATTAAAGCAAAAAAGTGAGAAAAACAAAAAGCAAATGCTAATGTGTGATATTGACATTAATCAAGGTAGAAAATTTCATGACATAGAAACAACCATGAAATTACTATGCCATAAAGAGTGGGTAGACATAGAGGATGGCAGTGTATGGTATTTTGAAAAAGACGTGAAAATCGCTTATTGGGATAATTATCGTAAGAAGAAAGTTGAGAATTATTATCTGACAGATAAGGTTGATCGTAATTATAACCGTTCATTAACAGCAAAGGCCCAAAGTGGCAAATATATCGCAATAAGAACTTATAATGTCTGGGAGGGCAAACAACGTTACAAAGGTCCAAAAGAATACGCTTTCTTTTATCGAATTATTCATCTTTCTGCGAATAAATTGATTGTAAGAAGTGTACAACCTCCGGGTTCTCATATATCGGAATATGAATGCGAATTTATTTGTGAATAAATCTACTATAATACTAATTGCTACATTTTTCGTAAGTTGTAGTAATCATGAACTGGAACGTGCTTTATCGCTTGCCGGAGAAAACAGGGCTGAATTGGAATACGTATTGGAACATTACCAAAACGAACCAATGAAGCAAAAGGCTGCACAATTCCTGATAGAGAACATGACAGACGCTTATAGTGAAGACCGTCGTATTACGGAAGTATGCAAACCGTTTTACGATAGTTATGACTCGCTTATGCTTACTCATGGATATGACTCTTTGCTGAGAATCTTCGATTATGGCAAAATGAAATTGTGGGACAAACAGGTCGATAGTCTGTGGGCTGAGTACTATAACATTAGCCATGAAAAGATTCTGCTTGACAAACAATATGACCTGCAAAACATATCGGCTCAACGACTTATAACGGAAATCGATCAGGCGTTTGAGGTGTGGCAAAGCAATGTGTATATGCGGGATTGTTCTTTTGAAAGCTTTTGTGAATATATCCTGCCATATCGTCATCGAAACGGTCTTTTGACAGACAGCACCCGACAAATATTCAGAGAAAGACATGAGCATGATTTTTTCCGACAAGATGGTAAAAACATGATTGAGGAAATGGATTCTTTGCTGTATCGTTATCGACATGTGACTCATTCGGGATTTGCGGGAACAAGAATTCCTATACATACAGCCCAAACCATGGAGAAATTGCGTCATGGGCTGTGCGAACAACGCTGTTGGTTCAACTCGCTATTGTTTTCATCGCTTGGAATGGCTGTGGCTACCGATTTTGTCCCGGCTTGGGGCAACCGGAACAATTCGCATACATGGAATGTGGTTATCAAAAACGGGAAATCTTATGCTTTTGAGGCTTTCTGGGATAATGACCGATGGAAATATAAAAGAATATACAACAATAAGTCTTGCGACAGCATTTGGGGACGTTACAGATTGCCCAAAGTGTATCGACGCACTTTCCAACGATATACGGAAGGACCTGTTGCCGATAATGATGTGGATTTTAGTGACATTCCTCCATTGTTTAAAGATGTACGTAAAAAAGATGTGTCAAGTGAATACTTTGAAACAACCGATGTAACAATAAATCTGTCAAGTGTTCCCAAAGACGCAAAATATGCTTATCTGTGTGTGCTGAATTACAACAACTGGGACGCTGTACAATGGGGACGGATTGCGGATGGTAAAGCAACTTTTAAAGATATGGGCAGGAATATACTGTATATGCCCATGTATTGTAAAGGTGGGATAATGTTTCAAGCCGGAGAACCTTTCGTATTAAAGACAGATGGGACGATAAAAACGATTAATTCAACGACTGAGACCGAAACTGTGGTAATAAACCATTTTTCGGGTGCATTGGCATACGTAAAGAATAAAGAGTTTTTCAAAGAAATCGTAGGAACGTTGATTCTTGCGAAAAATGAGCAGGGAATATTTCAGGACACCGTTTGTTGTTTTTCTGACCGACCGGAACTTAATTCAATAAGCGTGAAATCCTGCAGCAATAAACCGACTCAATGTGTAAGAATGTATTTGCCTCATGGAAATGTGGCATTAAATGGCTTGGAATTTTACAAAAGAACGGCTGACGGAATGGAGAAGATACGAAATGTGGTAATAAAAGGCAGTTTGCCCGATTCAAGAAACGGAGAACATCCCACAGCCATACTTGATGAATTTTCAGCAACAGGATATGCAGGGAAAATCGAAAACGGATATATTGATTTCTATTTTGGAGAAACCTGCGTTATCGATGAAGTGAGATACATTCCTTATCAGCATTGCGGATTTGAAACGGAATATGAATACAAATTGTGCCAATGGGACAACGGATGGAAAGAAATTGCACATAACAAAGGTGGCAAACCACTTATCTTTGAAAACGTACCTAAAAACAGCCTTTTGATAGTCGTGCCGTCGAATAACACAGAACGAGTGGGTTCTCGTCCGTTTATTTATCGAAACGGTGAAGTTTTTTGGTTGTAAAAATTACAACAAAACGAGCTTCCTATATTATTCATTAATGAAATTATGAGATACGGATTTTTTCAAATATTTTGTGTACATTTGTTGCATTAATGACTTTTGATTATGAAAATTGCAATTATTAATGGTCCAAACCTCAATTTATTGGGAGTACGCGAGCCGTCAATTTACGGAAACGAAGGTTTTGAAAGCTATCTGAAGGCTCTTCGCGAGATTTACAGCAAGGATGTGGAGATTAGTTATTTTCAAAGCAATCATGAAGGCGACATAATAGATGAATTGCACCGAGTGGGATTTGAATATAACGGTATAGTGCTTAATGCCGGTGCTTATACGCACACTTCACTTGCCATTGCCGACGCCATAAGTGCCATCACTGCTCCTGTGATAGAGGTTCATATATCCAATGTGCATAAACGTGAGGAATTCCGCCACCATTCGATGATTTCGCGTGTATGTAAAGGAGTGATTGCCGGTTTCGGATTGGACAGCTACCGATTGGCGATAGAAGCGGTTAAACAGTTAGGAGTGAGGAGTTAGGAGTGAGGAATTTTGCTTGCAAAATCGAGTGTAAGCGAGCAGTGCATGTCAGCCATAGGCTGGCGCACGGTAGCGAGACTTACCTCAGTTAGGAGTGAGGAGTGAGGAGTGAGGAGTGAGGAGTCTGTTTTAATGAAGTGTTTTTATGAACGAAGAACTCGAGGAATATATATTATCACACATCGACTCGGAAGGCGAGCATTTGGCACGCCTTAACCGTGAAACGCATATCTACCATCTACGTCCACGCATGTGTTCGGGACATTTGCAAGGCAGATTACTGAAAATGTTTGTACGCATGATTAATCCGCATAACATTTTGGAATTGGGGACATTCACGGGTTATTCTGCACTATGTCTTGCCGAAGGACTTATTGCTCCTGACGGCGAACTTCACACCATAGAGATAGATGACGAACTTGAAGATTTCATTCGCAGCCATTTTGAAGCCTCTCCGCTTAACAATCACATTAACCTGCATATAGGTGATGCACGTGAGATACTTCCTTCACTGAAAAAGACGTTTGACCTTGTGTTTATGGATGCCAACAAACGCGAATATTGCGAATACTACGACCTTGTGTTCCCTCTTGTATCTCCCGGTGGATTTATCATAGCCGATAATACTTTGTGGGATGGTAAAGTGGTAGATTGGGGCAAAAAACTCGATGCACAAACCGAAGGCATACTGAAATTTAACGACTACGTTGCCCAAGACGACAGAGTGGAAAAAGTCATCATCCCATTGCGCGACGGTCTCACAATCATCTACAAAAAACCTTAATAAAAACATCTCAAGAGAACCCTAAAGCACTTTTAGAGTTCTCTTCATTTTTAGGTAAAGCCTATTTGTTGTATCTTTGCAAAAAATATAATTCAACTATATGGAAAGTACAAGACAACAAAAAATAGCTCGCTTGCTTCAAAAGGAATTGAGTGAAATATTCAGACAAGAAACTGCTAAAGTAGGAAATGTGATAGTGAGTGTGAGTGCCGTGCGTGTTTCTCCCGACTTGAGCATTGCTCGTGCTTACTTGAGTATTTTCCCATCGGATAAAGCTCAAATTCTACTTGAAAGCATTAACAAAAGTTCAAAACAAATAAGATACGACCTTGCACAAAAGGTTCGTTATCAACTGAGAAAAACACCTGAATTGTTCTTCCACATCGATGATTCTCTCGATTATATCGAACACATCGATAATCTATTGAACAAGAAGACGGAGTAAACGTTTTCCTGCTATGGGACTGGTTCTGAAAACAGCATTGCGCTATTTAAAAGCAAAAAAAACGCATAGTGCAGTAAATATCATCTCCATTATTTCAGTATGCGGAGTGGTAATTGCTACAACTGCACTGATATGCGTACTTTCTGTTTATAACGGTTTTTCAGACCTCCTGCTTGAAAAAACATCACAGATAGACCCACAAATAGAAATAACAGCCAAAGAGGGAAAAACAATCGATAATGCCGACAGCTTATTAAATATCATCCAAGGAATATCGGGTGTAGAAACTGTACTGCCCACAATAAAAGATCAAGCCTTGGCTGTATATGGAGATCGACAAATTCCCGTTATACTTAAAGGTATTCCTGATAGCTATAACACCTTTTGCGATTTGGAAAATACGATTCTTTACGGAGACTTCATGCTACAAGACAGCATAAACAGATATGCTATACTGAGCATCGGAGTAGCCGGAAATTTACAATCAGGAGCCGGATTTTTCGACTACATGAGAATCTATGCTCCTAAACGTGTGGGCAGAGTGAACATTGCCAATCCAGCCGGAGCTTTCCGTACAGATTCTCTATATGTATCGGCAATATTCCAGACAGAACAATACACTTATGATCAAGACATGGTTTTTGTGCCTATCGAGGTTGCGCGCAAACTTTTCAACTACGACACACAAGCTACGAGTATAGAAGTAAAATTGGCGAAAAACACCGATGAAACCGAAGCCATATCACAAATTTGTCACACAATCGGAGACCAATACCATGTAAAAAACCGGCTTATGCAACAAGCAACATCTTTTAAGATGATAAATATGGAGAAATGGGTAACATTCTTGTTGCTCACATTCATATTAGTAATAGCTGCATTTAACGTGATAAGTTCCCTTTCTCTTCTAATCATTGAAAAAGACGAAAATATACGTACTTTTAAGAATCTAGGGGCAACCAATCAACAAATCAGCAATATTTTCATAACCGAAGGAATATTAATCACGCTGTCGGGAGCTGTTATTGGTATCATTTTAGGTATTGTACTCTGCTTTTTGCAACAAGAACTGGGATTGATTAAATTATCGGCAGAAGCCGGTACTGTGATTGTAGATAGTTATCCGGTTAAATTGGTATGGAGTGATGTACTCATAGTATTTGGGTTGGTAAGCATTGTAGGCTTGGTAACTTCATTAACAACAGCCCTAGTAATGCGTTCAAGACTTCACCGCTATAAATAAGGTTCTAACACTTTCAATATTACACTTACCACACGTGAAGAATCTTTCACTATATTTTGAGAAGGTGACATTTCTTTTTCATGATAATATATTTTCCCTGTTTTATGCGATTTCATCGCATTTATTGCCGATAAAGCTCCGTCGGTAATGCTACTGATAAAAGGACGAAAAAATACATTTGCAAGTGGGTCAAACCATCGCTGCATGGTTATCATTCCTGAATTTACCACACCCGGATCGGCACAATTCACATGAACATTCCGTTTAAACAATCTTTCGGCAAACCATACGGCAAACATTGTTATAGCACGTTTACTTCTACCATAAGTAGCCAATTGTCCGAAGTGATTTTCTATAGGAAAATCTTTCGAAAGTTTCCATATATTACGAGTAACCGATGTCGTAAACACAATACTACCACCATCACACACAAGAGGTTCCAATAGAAATGACAACAATGCCGTAGAAAACACATTAACCTGAAAATCCTGTTCGTAACCATCAGAAGTTATTGTACTGAAACGAGACATGATTCCGGCATTGTTTATCAGTGAAGCTACCGGACGATTCAAGGCTTTTATTTGTTCAACAAAGCTACACACTCCATCGAAAGAATCCAAATCAAGCCGTACACACTGTATATCCGTGTTTCCCGTAAGACGTTTCAAATATAAACACTGTTCTTCAGCTTTAGCCAAATTACGACAAGCAAGTAACAGAGATTTACCTTCAACAGCAAGACATTCAGCTATTTCAGTTCCTATTCCTCCGGTGGTTCCGGTAATAATATGTAACGGTTCCAAATTCATTTCTGTCTATCAAGCAGTTTATATTTCACTTGCATTTTCACCCATGCGGGTAATTTAGGGACTAAAAATACAGCGAATTTATTCAAAAAGCCGTTTACATATTGTTGCTTGCGCTTAAACATACGTTTTAACGCACATTTTACAAATTTCTGCGGTGTTGCCAATACTCCTATTTTTACGGCAAAATTCCGCAAGTTCTTGGGCAAACCGAACAAATCGGTTGCAATACCACCCGGACACGCCACTGTTACCGACACTCCGGAATCTTTCAATTCCAAGTACATTGCTTTAGACAACACTTGAATATATGATTTCGTAGCCGAATACATGGCTATTCCCGGCATAGGCATCCAACACGACATAGACGACATGTTCAATATATATCCTCCTCCACGTTTCATCATATACTTGGCAAAAATGCGACATAACATTGTTACAGTCCTCACATGAAGTTCAATAAACAAGTTTAACTGTTTCTGCGTCATATCACACACCTCCTTAAAAGCAAAAACACCTGCATTATTTATTAAGATATCGATTCCATCGGTATTTTTCGTACAAAAATCCAATAAATAATCGGCAGAATCTTCCTCCGTAAGATCTTTATAACAATTCAAAAATTTTTGATTGGGAAATTCCAACGAAAGTTTATCACATATTTCTCGCAACTCAACTTCCTGATTGCTTACAAGCACAACATTTGCTCCTCTATCCGCCAATTGGCAAGAAAACTCAAGCCCGATACCACTTGACGCACCGGTAATCAATGCCGTTAATCCCTCACAATCACGCTTCTGTGCCATTTTCTCTCTTTATTCGTGCTATTTCGTCTTTTATACCCTTAGTCAAATCATTTCTGTGTTTATGACAAGCCATTTCAAGCGTGTACATTCGTGCTATGCAATAATTTGTGTGATCACAACCACAACGTTCCTCTCCATCACGCATACGATTAACAAAATCGGGTTCATTTATCAATGCACGAGCCATTTGTACCGCTTCAAATCCACTATTAAGCACTTTATCTATTCCGCTTCGTGAAGAACAACCACCCACATAGATAAGTGGCAGTTTGACATTCTTACGAACCTCCAAAGCATCGTCAAGAAAATACAAATCCTTATAAGGTTCGTTTTTTATCATATATTTTCCCACTGCACGCACACCATACTTAAGCCACCATTGAGTCATGTAATGTGTCATAGTGTGTATAGGCATTTCTCCTCGCATTACGTACATGGGTGCTTTACTTACAAAGCCTCCACTCAACACAAGTGCGTCAACCCCAAGTCTCTCCAACTCTTGAGCTATAATAATACCCTCTTCCAATTCATTTCCGCCTTTAAATCCATCACGCATATTGGTTTTCACAACCACACCAACTTCACCATTGGCTGCCTCCATTACCTTTTCAATACATAATCGCATAAAATTCATACGATTATCCAAAGAACCGCCAAACTTATCACGACGGTGATTGGTATAAGGGGAAAGAAATTGACTGATAAGATAACCATGACCTGCATGTATTTCCACACAATCAAAGCCGGAATCTTTTGCCAATCGAACAGCGTCTCCAAACTTATCAGCCATAGCTTCTATTTCACTTATCCTCATACCACGAACTATCGTTGGAGAATATAAATTGAAACCGGATGACGCCGAAATGGGAATCTGTCCGGCAGTTGCAATATGTGACATATTTCCGCAATGCCCTAATTGGATTGAAGCCTTGGCACCTTCTGCATGGATAGCTGTCGTCAAGTCTTGCAATGGCGACACAATATCACGACGCATCCACAATTGATTATTAAATGATAATCCGCTGCGACTTACCGAAGCATAAGCAACCGTTGTCATCCCCACACCCCCGCGTGCCACCGAAGTGTGATAGTCATATAACATTTGAGATGGATTGTGTTCAGGACACATATTCTCAAAAGCAGCCGATCTTATTGTACGGTTACGTAACGTCACCGGACCGATTTTTACAGGAGTAAACAACAAAGATTCTTTCTTTTCCATATCCAATCAGTTTAATAAACAAACGGTATCATTCTACGAAGTTTTAATCGTGTGAATTCTTCTCCAAATTCATGCTGATAACGTCGATGTATTCGCCATGCTCTAGGTGCTAAATTGGCAAACGTCCACCATGCAAACATTGCACCGGAAAAAGACCATGTCATAATAGCAAAACCCACCCATTCGGTAAATTCCCCAAAATAATTGGCACTCGATACATAATTGAATATTCCTCCTTGCGGTATGTAATGCTTTGTATCACCCGGTTTTCGAAGATTACGTATTATGTAATCACTATTCAAATTTATAACCATACCCACAACAAAAATTATGACTCCGGCAATAAATTGTGGTGTATATAACCAATTTATATCATACATCCCATCAGGAGAAATATAAAATATCCATCCACCTTGCATATAAGCATTGATAATATTAAACATTACCCCCATTAGAACAATTAAAAACGGCATACGGTTTTTTCCTCGCATTAACAATGGAAAAATAAATGAACGCTGAAAATAATGTATTTGGAACAATAAGAAAAATAAGAATGGAACGACATTAAAACATCTATCGGAGTTCCACCATAACATGCACATTACCACAAAAACCGGAGTCTCCATTATTACCCACCCCAATTTATTATTCACAGCAGGTCCCCATTTTTTAGTGTACATAATACCATATCCGGCACCCACAAAATATAATGTAATAAATACGACAAGCCCCATCAGAGCCATACCCCATAGGACTTTTTCAAAAAATATAATATCAAACAACTGTTCCATATAAATATATCATCATTAAAATTCAAATTTACAAAAAAATGTCAAGCTATAAAAACTTTTCCTTATCACACCACATAATAAGTAAATCCTACTAATTTAATTACAAACACTTTTTTGAACTACACATAACATTTAATGGTTAATAACATAAACATTTAAATTTTATATTATGCACATGAGTGACGCACTGGTAAGCCCCGCTGTTGCAATAACTACAGGGATGATTTCGGCAACCATAATAGCCGTATCCATAAAGAAAATTCAGAAAGATAATGATGAAAACATTATTCCTCTTATGGGGGTCTTAGGAGCTTTCATCTTCGTAGCACAAATGATTAATTTCTCTATTCCGGGTACAGGTTCAAGCGGACACATTATAGGAGGTATACTATTATCCTCAATACTTGGTCCTTGGGCGGGGTTTCTCGTCTTAACATCTGTTCTAATCATCCAATGTCTTATTTTTTCAGACGGAGGCTTAATGGCACTGGGATGTAACATCCTTAATATGGGTATTATATCATGTCTTGTAGCATATCCATTAATATTTCGTCCAATGATTAAATTTCCGGCTTCATTTGGAAAAATCATGACAATATCCATACTCACGTGCATTGTTGCTCTTGAATTAGGGGCATTTGCAGTTTCTGTAGAAACTCTAGCTTCAGGAATAACAGCACTACCTATGAATGAATTTATTTTATTCATGCTATCCATTCATTTCGTTATAGGGACATGCGAAGGTATAGCCACAGGTACTTTTATTTATTTTATTCAAAAAAGTCAACCTCAACTACTCAACATAAAAGCAAATAATAAAAGAAACTTCGGCAAACCTATAATTATCCTAACATTAATCATAGTGATTTTAGGTAGTATTGCCGGAATTATTACATCTTCTCTGCCTGATGGATTGGAATGGTCTATATCTAATGTATCAACAACTAATCTCATCCCTGAGAACATCTTTACCAATACCCTAATACCGGATTATAATCATTCTTTATCGGGCATAATAGGCAGTATAATTGTCATAGTTATAATTTACCTAACAAGTCACCTCATTTTAAGAAAAAAGAATGAATAAGCTGGAGACAGTTCTATATGAGTTAAACCAAATAGAACAATCTTACAAAGCCAAGTATCTATTACAACACATTGATACAAGAGCAAAACTCATTACCACAGTAATGTTCTTATTCAGTGTGTTGTTTATATCTGTATATAATCTGTCTGCCATTATTGTACACATGATATTTCCCATTGTTTTATGTTCTTTAGGCAGAATAAGTTATTTTATCACTTTTAAACGTTCTCTCATCATACTTCCATTTGTTTTGTTTATAGGAATTTTTAATCCTATTTACGATACCACCCCTTTAATTTTCATAGGGAATACAGCAATTTCGGCAGGTTGGATTAGTTTTCTTTCAATCATAGTACGAGGACTTATTTCCACGCAAGCCGTCATCATCCTTATAAGTTCTTCAGGGTTTAATAATATATCTCATGCAATGAATTGCTTAGGAATCCCGACGTTATTATCTACGCAACTTCTCTTTGCCTATAGATATATTTTTGTTCTCCTAAACGAAGCATTAAACATGCACCGAGCAAGAACAGCTCGTAGTTATGGCATAAACAGTTATCCATTTAAAATGTGGGGTGTTTTCATTGGGCAACTGTTTTTACGAGCCGTCGAACATTCTAAAACAATAAACCAAGCCATGTTATCCAGAGGCTTTATAGGGAAAATACCTTTAGCGCAACAACACTCATGGTATCGAAAAGATACATTCTTTGTTCTTATATGGATTATTTTATTCCTTTTTATTCATATACTCATTTTTAAGCAAATACTATGAGCCATCACTATCTGAATTTCAAGAATGTTAATTTCACTTATCCCAATGGCGTAAATGCACTCAAAAACGTATCTTTCACCATTAATCATGGAGAAAAGGTTGCCATAATAGGAGATAATGGAGCCGGAAAATCCACCTTGATTCTTCACATGAATGGATTATTATTTCCGTCAAAAGGTGAAGTAAACATAGGTGGCATAAAAATTTGTAAACAAACACTTCCATTAGTCCGGCAATCGGTTGGTATGGTATTTCAAAATGCCGACGATCAATTGTTTATGCCAACAGTATATGACGATGTAGCTTTCGGACCTCTAAACATGAAACTACCATTTGATGAGGTAGAATATCGTGTGAAAACAGCCCTAAAAAGCGTTAATGCCTATCACCTGAAAGATCGTGCGTGTCATCAACTCTCAGGAGGACAAAAAAGAGTTGTAGCCATTGCCACAGTATTATCAATGCAACCAAATATTTTGGTTATGGATGAACCAAGTGCAAATCTTGACATAAAATCCAGAACTGATATTATTAATATTATAAATACATTTTCTCACACCTGTATCATAGCTACACATGATATGTCTTTAGTAAAAAAGGTGTGTAAAAGAGTTATTTTAATTCATGACGGTCAAATCATTGCCGACGCTACAACACAAGAGACTCTAGACATATACCTCAATTCCTAAAGCAATTAAGGCTTGATTGACAAACATCAATCAAGCCTTATCTTTTATCTGTTATGTATATCTTGTAGATTACATCATTCCACCCATACCCGGATTCATACCTGCTGCAGGAACAGGATTTTCTTCAGGCTTTTCAGCTATTACACATTCTGTTGTCAAGAACATACCTGCGATAGAAGCCGCATTTTCAAGAGCTACGCGAGTTACCTTAGCAGGATCGATTACTCCTGTTTCAAATAGGTTTTCGAATTGATTGGTACGAGCATTGTAACCATAATCTCCCTTGCCATCCTTAACCTTTTGTACAATAACAGCACCTTCAAGACCTGCATTATAAACGATTTGACGAAGAGGCTCTTCGATAGCACGACGAATGATGTCAATACCGGTTGTTTCATCTTCATTTACACCCTTAAGATTTTCTAGGGCTTCGATACAACGGATATAAGCAGTACCTCCACCAGGAACGATACCTTCGGTTACAGCTGCGCGAGTTGCACTCAAAGCGTCATCTACACGATCCTTCTTTTCTTTCATTTCCACTTCGGAAGGAGCACCAATATAAAGAACGGCAACACCTCCGGCAAGTTTAGCAAGACGTTCTTGCAACTTTTCTCGGTCATATTGAGACTTAGTAGTTTCAATTTGAACTTTTATTTGAGCCACACGGTCAGCAATAGCTTGTTTGTCACCTGCACCGTTAACGATAGTAGTATTTTCTTTGTTTACGGAAACCTTTTCGGCAGTACCAAGCATATCGATTGTTGCTCCTTCAAGCTTCAATCCCTTTTCCTCTGAAATTACCATACCACCTGTAAGGATAGCGATATCTTCAAGCATTTCCTTACGACGATCACCAAATCCGGGAGCTTTAACTGCACATATCTTCAATGAACCACGAAGACGGTTAACAACAAGAGTTGCAAGAGCTTCACTATCTACATCTTCGGCAATGATAAGCAAAGGACGACCACTTTGTGCAGTAGCTTCAAGTATAGGAAGCATATCCTTCAAGTTGGAAATCTTCTTGTCATAAAGAAGAATGAAAGGTGAGTCCATTTCACATTCCATTTTTTCTGTATTAGTAACAAAATATGGAGAAATGTAACCGCGATCAAATTGCATTCCTTCCACTACATCAACAGTAGTATCGGTTCCCTTTGCTTCTTCTACAGTGATTACACCTTCTTTCTTTACTTTCTTCATAGCCTCAGCAATAAGACGACCTATTTCATCATCATTATTTGCAGAAACCTTAGCTACGTTTTCAATCTTATCGAAGTCATCACCTACTTCTTGAGCTTGTGCCTTAATGCTTTCAACAACCTTAGCAACAGCCTTATCGATACCGCGTTTCAAATCCATTGGATTGGCTCCGGCAGCCACATTCTTCAATCCTGTATTGATGATTGCTTGTGCCAGAACAGTAGCTGTTGTTGTTCCATCACCTGCATCATCACCTGTCTTTGATGCAACTTCCTTAACAAGTTGTGCACCCATATTTTGGAACTTATCTTCAAGTTCCACTTCTTTAGCCACACTCACACCGTCTTTAGTAATGTGAGGAACACCAAATTTCTTTTCAATGATTACATTACGACCTTTAGGGCCTAGTGTCACTTTCACTGCGTCAGCTAGTGCGTCAACGCCTTTTTTAAGCTCTTCACGAGCCTTGATATTGAATTTAATTTCTTTAGCCATGATTCTGATTGTTTTGAGATTAATGATTCTTATTCTACGATAGCAAGAATGTCACTTTGGCGCATCATCAAGTATTTTACGCCTTCTACTTCAAGTTCGGTACCTGAATATTTGCCATACAACACTGTATCGCCCACTTTCACTACCATTTCTTCATCTTTTGTACCGTTTCCAACAGCAGTCACAGTACCTTTAAGAGGTTTTTCCTTTGCTGAATCAGGAATAATAATTCCACCAACAGTTACTTCTTCGGCAGCAGCAGGAGTGATTAGCACTCTGTCTGATAATGGTTTAATGTTCATAATCTTTATATATTTTTAGTTTATTTGTTAATTTCGTTCTTTTCTACATTCATACAAATAACATATTGCGTGCCAAACAACACACTTTGCCATTTTGTCACACTCCAATTAAAACAATGACACCACAAAATTGTTCAAACAAGTTTAGTCCATTTTGGGAATATAGCCATTGTGATAAACAAAACTGTCCTACATTTTTCTAAATTCTGATGGATTGACACCTACAATATTTCTGAAGTATTTACTAAAAAATGAGATACTAGGAAAATTCAAGTGATAAGCTATTTCGGTAATACTCATCTCCGAATAGAGTAATAGATTCTTTGCTTCAAAAATAATACGATCATTTATCCAGTCAATAGTAGTACGTCCGCTGACTTCGTGAATTATCGAGGTAAAGTATTTAGTTGAAAGATGCAATTGATCTGCATACCAATTAACTGTTCGATGTTGTCTGTATTCTGTTGCAAGCAATGTGAAAAATTTCCTAAAATACTCATACTTCCGAGTATAAACTTTTGTGTACGCATTACTCTGTATACGCAATGATACAATCCGACAAACTTTATAAATTAAAGCCCTAATACCGGAAGCTATGATTTCTTTCGTGAATACATCATCCTTTGCAATATAGGCAAATGATTTTAAATCAGAGAATGTATGATTAAGGTCTGTCAAGTCTTCAGGAGTTAACTCCAATACGGGATTATTCAAAACATCAAGCAATATAAGAATCAGTGAACTATCCATATTTACATTTAGGTTGTCCAAATACTCTCTATTGCAAAACATTGCATTTGCATCTATATTAGATTGCGAATTGATTTGAACCACAATATCAGGAATTCCTATTACTAGAGAATTCTTCTTTAGTACATAATGCTTTTGGTTGTAAGTAATATCAACATCACCATCCTTGCATAACACCAAAAAAAAGGCTGTCATACGAACTGATGACATAAATATTTTCATTACACGTTTGTCGATTACACCACAATGAGAGGCAATAAAGTATCCGTCTTTGTAAATCGCATTTACCGACTCGGGTAAACGATTCTGTAACTCATCTATTGTAATACGTTGGATTTTATCACTCATATCTTATTAAAATTTGCACAAAGATAACGAAAAGAACATTATTAAGGCAATATTGAACAACATACATTACGAATCGGAAAATAAAAACAGCAAATATACAATATTATCAACGGCAAAGATACAACAAAGAAACGAAAGTGAGTGCAAAACGGGGAAAGAATGTTGTCTGTTAGCGATTTAACAGTGTTTGCCAAGATGTTGCAGAGCCATTAAATGCCAATGAAAAGCCAAGAAATGACAAAGTTTCGTTACTATCCCGTTACTTTGATTCTTGACTTTGAAATGTTTTCTTGATTGCTGTAACAGGCTGAATAGCAATACTTGTGAAGCGATTGTGGTTGCAAATATAGCGAAGTTTCTCATATCTTCGTTCCGCTTTCGCTTCGGCTGAAACTTTTGCACCGATACGCTGTGTTTTGCTTACCGTCACTCAACTCTACCATAAATA